>CAYSGX010000051.1:7631-12433 GCA_964430605.1 uncultured Chitinophagaceae bacterium | reverse complement strand
TTGTACTGCAGAATATGAGTGGATACTTCAACGAAAAACAAAAAGCCCCGAAATTCGGGGCTTTTTTATTATTAGGTTATTGCTTTAAATTAAAACAAAGTAATTCTTCTGCTGATAGAACCACCATCAACATTCATTTTTACAATGTAAATACCTGAAGAAAGATTGTTTAAAGAAACATTCTTATTGTTATTACCTGAGTTAGCGGCAAAAGTTTCAGTATAAATTTCAGTGCCCTGAACATTTAATACACTAACGGTAACATCGGTAGCTTTTTTCAAATCGAAAGCAACTTCAAAATTACCTTTGTTAGGGTTAGGGAAAATGTTTAAAGTAGTAGCGTTAATGTTTTCGATACCTGTTGCATATTCTACTAAAATATTAGCAGTTTGAGAGCAAGTGCCGTCAAAAGCACTTACAGTATAGGTGCCACCAATACTTACAGTAATTGCAGCAGTAGTTTCACCGTTATTCCATACATAATTGCTAAAGCCTGTAGCAGCAGTTAAGGTTACAGGTGTGCCCACAGGCAATGTACCGGTTGCGCTTGCAGCAACAGTAAGCGGGTTGTTGTTAGTAATAGTATATACCACAGGCAATTCTAAATCAAAATCTTGTGTAGTACCACCAATTAAAGGTACAGCAGCAGGTAAAGTAGCTGTAGCAGTTAATACTACTCTGATAGTATCGGTAGTGCTGCTTCCGCAAGGATTACCACAAAGGGTGATAGCGCCATATTGAGTAATTGCCGGAGCTAAAGCAGGATAATAAGTGCAATCGTTGCCGCCAAGGTCTAACTGATCGCATGACCAAGATAAACCTGCAGGTAAACCAAGTACATCAGATACCACCACGTTATCAGGCGACACATCTATGGCAGGAAGGCCCGACAAAGAAAACCCTACAGCCAATTCAATAATATCATCTAATGGAATAGCAGCAGGGAAAAAGAAAGAAATTTCTGAATCATAAACAGTACCGCTTGTCATAGCAGGTAAATTTTTAGGACAAGTAGTCGCAATTTCTCCCGCACCGGGTGCACAAGTCCTGTTGGGAGTAGCTTGTGAACAAGCGCCTACACAGCCGGAAGATACAGTTACCGCTACTGAAACCACATCATCACAAAAGCCGTTAGAAACGGTTACCGTGAAGGTTTCGTCAGCAGTTAAATCATATACTACCGGATTACCAATATTAGTAGCGCTTAAATTAGCCGAAGCACCCCAGGTAAATGTAGCGCCACCTGTAACTTCTAAAGCTAAAATCTGATTAGGGCATATAGTAAATGCGTTGCCGGCCAAATTAGCTTCCAAATCGAAGATATCGTAAGAAAATACCTGATTGCAACCTAAAGCATCACTTACAGTTAATGTGTAAGTTCCTGCTGCTGTAACAACGATAGATTCGGTAGTTTCCGCAGTTGACCATTCGTAAGTAGTAAAACCTGTTTGAGCAGTTAACGTTGCATCAGAACCTGCACCTGAACTACACAAATAATCAAGTGTAGAAGTAACTTCCAATACAGGAACTGTAGAATTTAATTCAAATGTTACAGGGAAACTTTGCGGCAACTGGAATGCGCCAAAAGGAGATGTTACATCAAACAACATATCTACTGTAACTGCGATTGTTTGAGCACCGCCACATGGTGTGCCATAAATTTGCAAACATGTGAATTGAGTAGCAACATCAGTTGTTTTGGGGTAGAATTTACTTAAATTCTCATTTATTTCATAAAACATTCCATCAGGTAAACCCGAAACGCCTATGAATGCAACAGAATCTACAGGGATGTTAACAGTACCTATTAATGGTAGCGTAGTATCTACACTGGCAGGCATGTAAACGGTAATTTCTTCCTGATAAAAAGTGCCCGCTGTCGCATCTGGCAGCGATGCAGGGCACGCAGTACCAAATGGCGCGGTACAGCCTGTGGTTACCGGGGTACAAGTGAAAGGTGTTCCTCCTCTTTCATTTGTTGCGTTAGCAGACAGTATTCCGATTACTGACGCCACGAAAAATAAAATTGTTTTTTTCATTTTGAGTTGGTTTGTTTAATTTATTTAGTGAATAATTGATATTTTAGAAACTGATTTTGCGTTTTCGCCCTCCAAATGTAAGAAATAGATTCCTTTCGATAAAGAACTTAAATTTAATTGCTGGTTATAACTGTTTAAAGAAGGCGCAATATTTTCAGCATAAACAGTTTCGCCCTGCATGTTGAAAATTTTCAGCATAACCGTTTTACGGCTAAGTGAAGCATCTTGCAGCGATATGCCAAACTTCCCGTTATTCGGGTTAGGATAAATATTTAAGCCGAAATCATTAGCATATTTGTCGGCCACACCGGTAACCGTTACAAACTGCGAAGTGGTGTCATTACCGCAATCGTTTTGAGCAATTACTGTTACTTCAAAAGATGTTTCTTCAGTTGCACTGTAAGCACGTTGAGACAACGGCCCATTGGCTGTGCCGCCATCGCCAAAACTCCAGCGAATGCCTTGTGCATTTTGCGAGGTACTTTCAAAACTTACAACATTGCCATTTACCGTGTAAGTAAAACCGGCAACAGGCAACTCATTTACTACAAGGTTGTATGAGGTAGAAAACTCAGTGCCATTACCATCTACCACTTCTACCGTGTAAGTAATATTTCCGTTATCTAAGGTTACTGTCGGGTTTTGCGCGGTAGCATCACTAAGGCCTGTAGCAGGGCTCCATGCAAAAGTAAACGGGGCTACACCAAACCTGATTAACGGGTCTAAAGTAGTAGTAGCGCCTTCGCACAACAAGCTATCTGCGGCAGCTACCGACACCATTGGGTAAGGGCAAGGATCGCCCGGCTCAACAACCTGCAAGGTATAACTGAAAAAACCGCCAAAGCCAAAGCCTTGTGAATCTTCAGAATTAATAGTAATTACTGTATCAAGAAAGAAAGGGATACTTACTGAAACGGTGGCTGTAAGTCCTAATTTATAATTACCTCTTGGTTCGTTGGTAGTACCCGATACTCTGATACATCCGTTGCCGCCCGAAGTATAATAACAATCAGGATCATCGCAAACATAACTCAACCCCGATGGCAGGTTGGTAATAGTGTCAATTCTAATCCAGTTTACAGTAATGGTAATAGGAATACCTATATTAATGCCAAAGTCTGCCGGGTTTATAGTGGTAAAATTTTTAAACTGAATAACCGTATCGTAAGGCTGTGCCGTAATAATACAAGGCATTAAGCTATCGGGCGGATAAAGCCCCGGTTGGGTAACCGATGGGTCGGGGGTACATTGCGCAAAACTTGCCACACTGCAATACAAGGCAATTGCTAAAGCAAATAGTTTTTTCATTTTGGGGGTTTAATTGGTTTAATGTTTTTATTACTGAATAGAAATACGATTAACACTGCTGAATTTTTCAGAATTAATTTTCACGATGTATAAGCCTTTATGAAGATTACTTAAATCAACAGATTCAGAAGTAATATTTGCTGAATGAGTTATGTAAACCTGTTTGCCTTCAATATTAAAGACTGAAATGGTATATAGTGCGGCATTTGGTAAATTACCTGAAATATTAATAATACCGTTTGAAGGATTAGGATGGATACTCACACTACTAAATTCAGAATTGCTGTTAATACCTACACAAACATCTACAACTACATCTTTACTCACTACAGCAGAATCGCCATTGTCATCGAAAACTTTGAGAGTTAGAGTAGTAGTGCCTGCCGTAGCAATATTAACATCGCTGTTAGCAGCAGTAGGGGCATCAAATAAATTTGCTGGAGACCATTCGTAGGTATAAGGAACAACACCATTGCCTGTAACTACGGCATTAACCGTAAAGGTTTCACCTTCGCAAGGGGTGTTGTTAGAAATGGTAAAGTCTAGTTCAACAGGGCTTGGTGCCGGAGCGCAAGCAGTTAAATTGGTAGCGCCTGAAGTGGTATCTAACACAGGGCATGAATTGCCAATCTCAATTACACGTAAAAAGTATTTAAAATTAACACCTGTAGGTTGCCCTGTAAGCGCTTCAACTTGTTGTACCAATGCTTCAGCTTCATCGCTAAGTACTATCACGCCAATAGGAGCCGGAGCATTAACTTCAACGGTAACATATATTTTTACGCGGTATTGCCCCACATTATCGCTGGTAGTACCAGTAATATTAATGCAGCCCATTTCTGAAGTAAGATAGGTTCTGTCTTGCCTGTCTGCCGACCATGTTAAATCACAAGGAAGGTTTATAATACTATCAATAGTTAAGTAATTAAGCGTTGCCGGCCCAAGGAAGGTATTGAAGATGCCGAAATTTTCGATGTAAATAACTTCATCATATTGCACGCCTTGCTCTATACATGCAAGGTTTTCGGTGGGAGGAGTAACGCCCGGTGTGCCCGTGGCAGCTTGCGGAACACATTGTGCCAAGACAATGCCGGAATTAAATAATACTGCCGAAGCGCAGATGAGTGCAATAAATAGCTTGTTCATTGATAAGTAGCTTTAGTTTAGCGGCTGAAAATTAAACACTTTAGCCGGTATTTTAATGGTTTGCCTCATAATTTTTATTAACACCAAAACATTAAAGGCAAATTTTATACGGTTTATATCTAAATACCGCGTTAATGTCTTCTGAAAAAAAAATAATGTTTCTTATTGTGGGATATTATACGATATTGTTTTGGTCTAAAGTAAATTTATGAACCGTATTAATTTTCCGGAGGCGTTCGGTATAAAACTTCGATATTAGCACAAAAAACAAACCTTGTTGCCTGTAGCGGTTTTAAAGCAGTATTGGGG
>CAYSGX010000051.1:0-7621 GCA_964430605.1 uncultured Chitinophagaceae bacterium | reverse complement strand
AGGAAGAAATTGTGAATGCCGTATTAGCCGGCAACGACACGCTTGCCATTCTGCCTACAGGCGGGGGCAAATCTATCTGTTACCAAGTGCCCGGGCTAATGAGAGAAGGCATTACCATTGTGGTATCGCCCCTTATCGCTTTAATGAAAGACCAAGTGCATAATTTAAACAAGCGGGGCATTAAAGCCATCGCTATTTTTTCGGGCATGAACGCGCACGAAATAGATTATGCTTTAGATAATTGTGTGAACGATAAAAACCTGAAGTTTCTTTATGTTTCGCCCGAAAGGCTCGAAACCGAAATATTTAAAGAGCGGCTAAAGAAAATGAAAGTGGGCTTGCTGGCTGTAGATGAGGCACATTGCATATCGCAATGGGGTTATGATTTCCGCCCTTCTTATCTGAATATTGCCAAATGCCGGGAACAACTATCGGGCGTGCCCGTGATAGCGCTTACCGCCACAGCCACGGCAAGCGTGCAGGAAGATATTCGCACTAAACTTGAGTTTCAGCATACACAACATTTTCAAGGCAGTTTTGAACGGAAAAATATTGCTTATGTGGTGAGGCAGGTAGAAGATAAATATGCCAAGCTGAAAGAAATTTTATCGAAAATAAAAGGCACTGCCATAGTATATGGCGGCACCAGAAAAAGAACGGTAGAGGTAGCTGAATTTCTGAGAAAAAATAAGTTTAGTGCCGAGTATTATCATGCAGGCTTAGAGCAACATATCCGCTCGCAAAAGCAGGAAGACTGGATAAACAATAAGCTTAGAATTATTGTAAGCACTAATGCTTTCGGCATGGGTATAGACAAGCCCGATGTAAGAACCGTAGTGCATATAGATGTGCCCGAAAGCATGGAAGCCTATTATCAGGAAGCGGGAAGAGCGGGCAGAGACGGGCAGAAATCGTTTGCCGTGCTGCTTTATAATGTTTCCGATAAATTAAATATTGAACAAAAGCTGAAACAGCACTACCCTTCTTTTGAAGAAATATTACAGATATACGATTCGCTGGGAAACTTCTTCCGGCTAGCAGTAGGCTCGGGTGCAGATGAAACTTTTGAATTTGATATTACAGCATTTACCCTGCATTTTAAACACAGCATTCAGAAAACATTAATAGCTATAAAAGTATTAGAGCAACAAGATTTAATTATTGCTTCCGAAGCGGTGTATATTCCTTCAAGAATAAGAATTACCACCAACCGCACCGACCTCTACAACTTTCAACTGCGCAACCCCAATTATGATGGTTTGATAAAACTTTTGCTGCGCACCGCACAAGGCATTATGGACGATTACACCACCATAAAAGAACGTGATTTAGCCAAAATACTGAATACCACTGCACAGGAAATAACAAAACAACTCAACTATTTAAAGCAAACAGGCATGGCCGATTATATCGCGGCTACCGACTTGCCCACCATTACTTTTGTTCAGCCCAGAAATTTTTCAAAGTATTTAACTATTGACAGAAAATTTGTGGAATCGAGAAAAAAGATATTTGAAACACGCCTGCGCTCAATGCTCGATTATGCGGCAAACAAACAAATTTGCCGCAGCAAAATAATACTGGAATATTTTGGCGAGGAAGGGCAACGATGCGGCACCTGCGATATATGTTTGGAATTGAATAAAATGAATGTTTCCGAATTGCGTTTTGAGCAGTTGCACAACCAGATAAAAGAGCAACTTATTTTGAAACCTGCAACTTTAGTTAACTTAACAGCCATTATTACCACATACTCTAAAGAACAAATTACCGGCATGGTAAAATGGCTTATTGATAATGGTCAGGTAGTATCTAACGAGCAAAACGAATTGCTTTGGCTAAACTGAAACACATTGTATTTACGGTTACCAACGACTTGTCTTACGACAGGCGCATGCAACGCATTTGCCAAACACTTTCTAAAGAAGGTTTTCAGGTAACTATTATCGGCAGGCAGCTAAAACAATCAATACCGCTTTCAGATACCGTTTCTTATCATCAAATAAGATTGAAATGTATTTTCAATAAAGGCAAGTTGTTTTATATTGAATTTAACACCCGCCTACTTTGGTTTCTGCTTTTTTTCGATGCCGATATTTATTCGGCAGTAGATTTAGATACCATTGCTCCGGTATATTGGGCTTCTTTTTTAAAAGGAAAGAAAAGATTTTTCGATGCCCATGAATATTTTGAAGAAGTGCCTGAAGTGGTGAACCGAAAAATAACAAAAACAATATGGCAAATTATCGCGCGGGTTTATATACCGTTGCTTCATAATTGTTACACGGTGGGTAATGCGCTGGCAGAAGTTTTCGGCAAAAAGTATAACCGCCCTTTCGGCATTATTAAAAATGTTCCCGGTTATATTGCTGAAGAAAATAATTCAGAAGGCAAATATTTATTGTATCAAGGCGCGCTGAACGAAGGCAGAGGCTTAGAACAATTAATTGAAGCCATGCAGCATATTGATATGCCTTTAAAAATTGCCGGAGAAGGCGATTTATCAGCTTCATTAAGGTTATTAGTCGATGAAAAAAATCTTGATCGTAAAATTGAATTTTTAGGTTTTGTAAAGCCTGAAAATTTAGCCGCACTCACCGCAAATGCTTTCGCAGGGCTAAACCTTTTAGAAAATAAAGGCAAAAGCTATTACTATTCATTAGCCAATAAATTTTTCGATTATATACAGGCAGAAGTCCCTTCAATAAACATGAGTTTTCCCGAATATGCCGCCATCAACAATCAGTATGAAGTAAGCATTTTATTAGAAGAATTGAATGCAGAAGCAATAGTAAACGCTGTAAATAAATTACAGACCGATAAAAACTTATACCACCATCTAAGGCAACAATGCCGCCTGGCAAAAAAAGAATTTAACTGGCAACAGGAAGAAAAAAAACTGTTGGAAATATATCGGTCATAAAAGTGTTTTGCTTTATTAGATTTCTTTCACAAATGGTATAATTTGCCGGGCAACCAATTACTTCTTCCCTTCTTCTGAAATTCTTTTAGCCATATTGTTGCAGAAGTTTTTCATTTCAGTTACAATAAAATCGTTGCCTGTAGCTTTTTTATACGTTTCAGAAAGGGTTATGAGGGTTTGAAAAAAATGCTGATCCATTTCATCTACCTTAAAGTCTTTAGTCCAAAGGTCTATTCTCAGGGTATTATTTTCGGTATGATCCCACAGCGAAAGCATAATGCTTTTACATTCATTCCACCGCTCTTCATTGAGGTCGCTGGCTTTCCATTTAATTTTTTCGGGAAGATTTTTTTCATCCAGCTCAATATTGAAAACTATTTCTGATGTTTTTGGCATAACCTGTTTTATTTTAGATAACTCAATATTAATAAAAACGCCCCCGACAATTTCGGAGGCGTTGAATTTTATTTCGGGTAATAATTATTTTTTGTTTTTTCTGTTCAGCATATCTACTACTAACGGAGAAGCAATAAATATAGAAGAATAAGTACCTACAACAATACCTATAAGCATTGCAAAAGAAAACCCTTTGATAGAATCACCGCCAAAAAGGAACAGGATGATTACTACCAGCAAAGTACTGGCAGATGTCATTATTGTTCTGCTTAATGTGGTATTGATGGCGGCATTCACATTTTCGTTAAGCGACTTTGTGGGGTGCAGGTTTAAAAACTCGCGTATGCGGTCAAACACCACAATGGTATCGTTTACCGAGTAGCCGATAACCGTAAGAATAGCCGCGATAAATGTCTGGTCTATTTCCATAGAGAAAGGCATTATATCTTTAAACAGAGAGAATATCATTAATACCACAAACACATCGTGTACAATAGATACTACTGTGGCAACGCCAAATTCCCATTTTCGGAAACGAAGCGCGAGGTAGATGAAAATACCGATGGTAGCAAGAATTGAAGCCAATACCGAGCTTGCCTTAATATCATCGGCAACGCTGGGCCCTACTTTCATTGAGCTGAGGCGGTAGTTGGTTTTAAAATCGTCATATTCGGGCGTGTTTAAGTAAAAACCTTTCACACCATCATATAACTTAGCCTCTACGATACTGTCAACAGCTGCATCCATTTCTTCAATTCTGTATGAAGTAATAATTTTCACCTGATTCTCTCCTCCGAAGGTTCTTACCAAAGGCGCTTTGCCGTCAAACCCGGCAGCTAAAGCCGCGGTAATTTCAGGGGCATTTACTTTGTTGTCAAAGCGAACCACATAAGTTCTTCCGCCTTCAAAATCAATACCGAAGTCGAAGCCCCTTATGGCCATAGAAGCAGCGCCAATCAAAAACAAAATACCTGAAATAACATAAACCGCTTTTCTTTTTTCAATAAACTTAAAATGAAAATCGTTAAAAAGGTTTTTAGTAAACTCAGTACCGAAAGCAATTTTTCTGTCTTTATTTTTCAGCCAGCCTTCAAAAATAATTCTTGAAACAAGCACCGCGGTTATGAAAGAGGTGAACAAACCTATTACAAATACGGTAGCGAAACCTTTTACAGGGCCTAAGCCTACTACCAAAAGGATAAACCCGGTAATTAACGAGGTGATACTAACATCAATAACGGCCGAGTAGGAGTTTGAGAACCCATCGGAAACGGCAAGCCTCAGGCTTTTCCCTTTCTGCAACTCTTCCCTGATACGTTCAAAAATAATTACGTTGGCATCTATGGCCATACCGATGGTTAACACGATACCCGCCATGCCCGGCAAGGTGAGTGAAGCCTGAAATGACGCTAATATTCCCATTATCAGGAACACGTTCAGCAGCAATGATACGTTTGCCAGAATACCTGCTCCGGTGTAGTAGAATATCATAAACATTACTACAACGCCAAAGCCTAATACTAAAGAAAGTAACCCTGCTCTTACCGATTCTTTACCTAAAGACGGCCCAACAATTTCTTCTTCCACAATTTGTGCAGGAGCAGGTAATTTACCCGCTTTAATAATGTTCGATAAATCCTGTGCTTCTTTAACGGTAAAGTTTCCGGTAATCTGAGAGCGTCCGCCACCAATTTCACCCTGAACGGTTGGCGCGGTATAAACCACGTTATCGAGAACCACCGCGATTGATTTCCCGATATTTTCTTTGGTAAGCCTTTTCCATACTTTAGCGCCTTCCGAATTCATGGTCATATCAACATCGGGCTTGCCGTTTTGGTCGAAATCCTGACGGGCATCAACAATCGCATCGCCTTCTAACGCTGCTTTGTCGTCATTAGGGCGGGTTTTCAACGCGTACAAAGCGTAAATATTTCCTGAAGTACCCACAGGGGCTGACCCCCATGCAAACTTGATGTTTTTAGGAAATACCGCTCTCACTTTTTCTAAAGCCAGATAGTCGGTAATCTTAGCTCTGTTCTGCGCAAGAGCATACCCAACCACAGGCCCTTGCATTACGGTAAATTGCCCGTTTTCATCCTGCCCGGTAGCAGGCATTAAAATAGAGCCGTTAGAGAATAACGGAAAGTTTTTAAGAATATCCGCATCGGCAGCCAGGCTGTCTTCTTTCACTCCATCTTTTGAATCGCCTAATAAAGCGTTCAAATCATTACCGTCTTTAGCCGCGTCTTCTGTTGTTGTTTCAACGGCTGCTTCTTCAGTTACGGCAGTTTCTTCAACAGCTTCAGTAGTTTCTGATGAGTCAACTTTAGTTTTAGTATCAGCGCTTAATATAGTAGCTAAAACATCATTGGCATTTACGAAATAGCTAAATACTTCCTGATTGTCCCATGTTTCCCAAAATTCTAACTGGGCAGTTGCTTGCAGTAATTTTCTGGCTCTTTCAGCATTATCTACACCCGGTAATTCGACAATAATTCTTCCGGTAGTTTGCTGAAGGTTGATATTAGGTTGTGTTACGCCAAACTCGTCAATACGCGAACGAATAATATTAAAAGTCCTTTCCACAGCGCCTTCCGATTCTTTTCTCAAAACGGCCAGCACCTGTTCGTTGGTAGAATTAAAGTTGATTTTATCTTTATTTTCAGGAGTAGCGAATATCGCGGCCAATTTAGCGCCACTGTCTAATTTCTTAAATTCCTGCCCGAAAAGGGCTACGAAATTGTCTTGTGTTTCAACCTGGCGCTTTTTAGCGTTTTCTAAAGCTTTCAGAAAAGTAGGGTCTTGGCTGTTGTTGGCCATAGATTTCAATAAATCTTCCGAAGAAACCTGCAATACTACGCTCATGCCACCTTGCAGGTCAAGGCCTAAACTAATTTGCTTGCCCTTAACTTCGGTATAATTAAACTTGGCAAAACCTAAGTTTAAAGCGGTTTCGTTAGCAACAGAATCTAAATATGTATTTTTGGAAGAGCGCAATTCTTTGCTCACCGAATCGATATAAGATGCCTGCGCTGTAGAGTTTAAACCCGCGGGAACAACAATTTCCTTACCGGAACCCAAAACTTTAGAATTGGCATAAGCTTCTGCCGCACTTTCTACACGGTATGCCGAAAAAGTAAATAGCAACTGATAAACGCACACTGCGATGAGTGCCGAAACAAACGTAATAATAAGACCTCTTGCCTTCATGTTATTAATTATATAATAGGTTTTTTAAAAGTGCCTGCAAATTTAAAATATTTATTGAATGAAATGAGGTTGAAGCCTATTTAATATCAACAAACTGCGGGGGGATACGCTGAAGTACCTTTATTTATTGATAGTTGAATGGTATTCTGAAAATAAAAAGCCCCTGCAAAGGCAAGGGCTAAAGTATTTATTTTGATTATTTTCGGTTAAAGAGCGCCTATTTCTTTCAAAACATTATTCATATTTCTTACTGCATCGGCACTTTTATTGAATGCCTCCTGCTCACCGGCAGTTAATTTATAGTCAACAATTTTCTCCCATCCGTTTCTGCCAACTACAACCGGCACACCTAAGCAAATATCGCTTTGGCCATATTCGCCTTCTAAAGAAACACAGCATGGCGCCACACGTTTTTGGTCGCGCACAATCATTTCTACTAATAAAGCAGAAGCCGCACCCGGAGCATACCAGGCTGATGTACCTAACAATTTAGTTAAAGTAGCACCACCCACCATAGTATCGGCTGCAATTTGCTTTAATAAATCGGCTGATAAATAATCTGAAACCGAAACACCATTTAATGTAGCCAGGCGTGTTAAAGGAATCATGGTAGTATCGCCATGACCGCCAATTACAGTGCCTTGTACATCGGCAGCAGGTGCGTTTAAAGCTAATCCTAAATAACCTTTAAAACGAGCGCTGTCTAAAATACCGCCCAGTCCGATAATCCTGTTTTTTGGAACACCCAAAGTTTTCAGCGTTAAATAAGTCATAGTATCCATAGGGTTAGATACAATAACGATGATTGCATCGGGAGAATGCTTCAATACATTTTCAGTAACTGATTTTACGATGTTGGCATTAGTACCAATTAATTCTTCGCGGGTCATTCCCGGTTTGCGGGGCAGGCCCGAAGTAACTACCACCACATCAGAATTAGCGGTTTTAGCGTAGTCGCTGGTAGTTCCTGAAATTTTTGTTTTAATACCTATCAACGAAGTTGTTTGATAAATATCGAGCGCTTTTCCTTCTGCAAAGCCTTCTTTCACATCTAAAAGAACTACTTCGTCTGCTATCTCTCTAAAGGTTAAA
>CAYSGX010000050.1:10393-12442 GCA_964430605.1 uncultured Chitinophagaceae bacterium | reverse complement strand
GGCATATACACTGCTTTAAAATGAAAAAATATTTTTATATTTTATTTACTCTGAAAAGATACGTTGAGCAGGCAATAATGTATCCTTTTATTATTATCGGAAAAATTATTGCCCGAAAAAATCCTTTAAACGAAGAATCCGATATTTTTTATTTTTTCCCCGATTATGCGATAGGTGGTGCGGAAAAAGTTAATGCGGAAATTATTAAGTGTTTCCCTGAAAAAAAAGCTGTTGTTTTTTTTACAAAACATTCGCCTAATAACGGCATGAAGCATCTTTTTGAATCGTTGCCCGTTAAAATTATAGAAATAAACAAATGGACAGATAACAAATACCGTTACTGGAACAATTTAATATACAGGGGCGTATGCAGCTATTATATCAACTCGCAAAAAAAGAAACCAATTGTATTTATCGGTCAATGTAATTTTGGTTACAAATTAACGCCACATATATGCAGAGATATAAGAATTATTGAACTGATACACGTAATTGACGATAAATTAACTTGGGTTTGGGCGCCATTTGTAAAATTTATTCATAAAAGAATAGTGGTAGGCGATGTTTTTTTGGAAAAATATAAAAATTGCTATACAGAATTTGGAATACCGTTAAAATACTTAAACAGGTTTACGGTAATCAGATATAGCATTGATTTTTTGCCTGAACAGTTGCCTCACAGAACATTTTCTTTACCTCTGAAAATTTACTATGCGGGAAGAGGCGGACATCAAAAAAGATTATGGTTGCTGATTGAAATAATACAATACTGTTTAGCGAATAATTTACCTGTGTCGTTTAAATTAGCGGGACCATTTAAAGAAGAATTACCTCAAGATTTTATAAATAAAGGAATTTATGTGGGTGAATTTAAAGGTGGATTGGATATGCACGAATTTCATAGGCAGAACGATATGCTTATAATGACATCTGCCTTTGAAGGTTTTCCCTTAGTAATTATGGAAGCCATGTCTTTCGGAGCAATTCCGTTAGTTCCTGATATTGATGCTATTCCCGAAAATATAAAAGACGGAGAAAACGGTTTTTTATTAGAGAATCCCGAAAATGAAAAGCTGTTTGTTCAAAATGCTGTCAGCAAAATTGAGTTCCTTATAAAAAATATTGACACATTGCATGAAGTTGCTGAAAATGCTTTCAGTTATGCTCAAAACAATTATTCATTTCAGAAGTTTAAGTTGAGTTACAGAAAGGTATTTTTTGATGGAAATTGAAGAATACAGAAAATAAAAAATCAAATTTACAATTTGAAAATACTCTTTAACTGAGCATTGAAATCTTCAGATATGTTCAATAAAAAAATAACCGGCAGATAAATTCCTGTCAGAATAATACTCTTGTATGCAATAGAAAAAAACGGATTGCTTAATGCAGGCAGCAACAGCGAAACACCAAACAAAGCAACAATTATTATTATCAAACGTAAGGTTTGTTTATCTGTGGGTAAAATTCCAAACAGCTTATACACAATTCCTGCTATAAGAAAGCTATTGAACACAATAGTAGTAACAGACGCAAACGCAGCTCCCATAAAGCCGAAATAATTTGTTAATAATATGAAAAGTAAAACAGTAAGTATTGCCATAAAAACAGTAACTGCTACTGAGAGCCTGTAAAATTTAGACATGATTAAAATGTCGAAATGGCAGCCCGCAATGTTTTTTATAACAAAGCCTAAGCTGATGATTATTACCACCCACTTGCCCGCAACGAAATTGCTTCCGTTAGGCATAATGGCAAAAATTTCGTTGATATTAACGCTTAACAGCACAAAAAGAAACCCGCTGATTATAGTTTGAATCAATGATGATTTTTTATAAAGTTTTTCAACATTGCTGTTATCTCCCTTTGCTAACGATTCAGCTAAAACTGGTTTCAGAATTAAGGAAAAATTTGTGGCGGGTACTTCTAAAATATACCCCATATAAAAAGCAATAAAAAAAACAGCCGCATAGTCTAATCCAAGCACAGAACCTATTATCACTACGCCAATATTTGAAATAAAACTATCTCCTATTGTACTTAGCGTAA
>CAYSGX010000050.1:1405-10383 GCA_964430605.1 uncultured Chitinophagaceae bacterium | reverse complement strand
CATAATGTTTTTCTTCAGAATGAATAAATTTTTTGGGATTGAAATACTTGAAATCAAATTCCAGCATCTTACGTTTTTTTACATAAACAAACATCAATATGGCGGGTATAAGATATCCGAACGCAATACTCCATACCATACTCTTTTCTGAAAGAACAGAAAAATAAAACAACAACACAATTATTGCCTGTATTATTCTTATTAAAACTCTTTCAATAAGTCTGGGTGCAACAATTCTCAGGTTAGACGATGATATGCCGATAAAGATACTTAGCCAACTGATACAAAGAAAAACAGGTATTGAAAGCAGCACATATTTTGATAACAGCGGTGATTTTTCGTTGAAGTATGATATTACCTGTCCTTGCAGCAGAAAGAATAAAACAGTAGCTGCCAGAGAGTTCACAGCCATAACAATAAACATATATGTCATGCCCGATTTCAGGCGTTCATAATTACGCTCCCTGAACACAGGAAAAAATTTATTTACGGCATGAGGAAAGCCGATATAAATAAATGGTACTACGATTAAGGCAATTGCCTCTAAAGATTTAATTAATCCAATCTGTTCTTTATTCAGAAAATACGGAAAAACAATAAAAACATTTACAATGCCTATAAGCACCCCGATATAAGTTACCAAAGATGCCTTTAGGGATTGTTGTTTTATGATTCCCATTTTTAATTATCGGGCTGAAACAGCTTTGTTTGAAGATAGAAAACGGTAAACTGCAAACAACAAAAGAGCTATAATAAGTATAGAACTTATCAGGCTTATTATATTTCCCTGATAAAATGCTTTCGGTTTAAACTCAAATACAATTTCATTATTGCCTGCGGGAATTTTCATGCCGCGTAATAAATAATTCACTCTTATAAATTCGGTTTCTTTGCCGTTGATATACGCTTTCCAGTCTTCATTGCCTTTATACCATATTTCAGAAAATACGGCAAACTGTTCTTCATCGCTGTTGCTGTTATACACCATTTTTTCAGGATGAAAGCTGCTTAACGCTATCGTACCCGTTTTACTAAATTCAGTCTTATTTGTATAATCTTTAAATCTTTCATCTGCTATTGCTTCTTCGGCAGGATTAAATTCATTCATGGCTGCCATTTCTGCATCAGCATTCGGTACAAGCTGAATCTTATTTACAAACCATGCCGCACCCAAGGCATTAGGATTTTGCTGCGCTTTTTCTTCTCCCTGATTACCCTGAATGAAATATTTTGTATTCAGCATATTAAATACTGCCATATTGCCCTTCGACAAATGATATTCAATCAAATCCTGATAACGAAACAATTTTACTGCACTGTATCCGCCTACTGATTTATGGAAGTAAGAAATTTCATTATCATTGAAAGGATTGCCCGCAGCATTGAACACTCTGTAATGCATAGATTTATCCTGAAGAATAGTTTGTGTTGCTGCCGTAGGTCTTACAGTTAATTCTCTTCCGTTTAAATCTTTGAAATCATCGCTGTTCAGATAACGCAAACCAACAGGTGCAATATCTGAAACAAACAGCAACCCGAACGCTCCGATTAAAATATTTTCTTTACTGAACTTATTGTTTACCCAAGCCCATGCTGTGCCTGCCGTAAGAAGAATGAAGCATAAAGAACGCAAAGCATCGCTTTCCATCAATGCTTTCCTGTCTTGTATCAGTGCGTCTGCGGGAAAGCCGTTTTTCTGTAACTGTTCATCATAGCTTCCTGCAAAGCTGTCTATGAAAGAAGTTCCTGAAACATAAAATGCGAGACAAATTGCGCCTAATATTCCTGCTGAAATATAAATGCCTTTCAATAAGGTCTTTTCATTATACCGTTTTTCCAGAATATGCTGAATGCTTAGTGCAGCCCCTGTAAAAGTACTTACAATGGTTAACGTAAGCCACATGGAAGGTGTTCTGAACTTGTTGAACATAGGCATATTCTTAAAGAAGAAAGTATTCCATGCTTCAAAGTGTTTGCCCCATGCAAACAATAATGACAGAACGAATACTCCTAACAACAGCCACTTTAAATTTCGCTGCTCTGTGAAAAACAATAAGAGAAACAGCAATAAAACTGTTGCTCCGATATAGGTGGGTCCTGAGGTAAACGGTTGGCTGCCGTAGTACATAGGAATGCCCTTAGTGTATTGCACAGCATTTTGTTTGGGAACGCCTTTACTTACCAATGCGCTTACTGTTTTAGAATCTTCGTCAGGAGTATAGCCGCCTGCATATAATCCGGGTATCAATAAATTAAATGATTCTGATTTACCATAGCTCCAGCTCATGGCATAATCGAAACTTAATCCTTCGGACTCTGACCTATCCGACTGTGTCAGTTCAGATTTCCCACCTCTGATAGTTTCCTGCCCGTAGCTGTATGTAGATAATAAAATAGCGGCATTGGGCAGTACGCCCAAAACAGCAAATGCAAATAAGATAAATGAGTTCTTGATAAACGGAACAACAGTTTTGTTCAGCAGCGATTCGATAAAGAACAATAACAAGATTGCGGCAGTAAAGTAAATGGTATAATAGACTATCTGAAAATGATTGGCGGCAATCATTAAACACAGAAAAATTGCGGTAAGTATTCCTCCGGACAAAATTCTGCCCCTGTAAAAATTTATAATGCTTGCAATGAAAGGCGCTATATAGCTTATGGCATATAGCTTTGAAGTATGTGCCGCTTCCACAGACAATAAAAACCATGTAGAAAACCCGAATACAATGGAAGTAACAATGGAAATGCTTACGGGAATTTTTAACATCACCAGTGCAATATAAAAACCCAACATCAGCGACAATGACAAGCTCATGCTGAAAGGAACTATATCCCTGTATATGTTCAGATAGTTGATAAGGTTAAGCGTTTTTGAAGTGCTTATCTGGAACATGGGCATACCTGAAAACACGCGGCTTGTCCATAATATCTGTTCGCCTTGTTCGGCATAGTCTTTCATTTCTTTTGATGCGCCAATATAGCTTAAACGGTCGTGGGCTTCAATGACACCGCCTTTAATTTCAGGCATATAATATAATGCACATGCAACAAAAATAACGGCAATGGCTTTTAAATGTGGAAGGAGAATATTTATGATGTTGTTTGGTTTCATAAAGTTTACTTAAAATTTAAAATCAACGTCAAAAATAGTGTTTAACCTATAAACAAATGGTGTGGTTACAAATCAAACTTAATTCCCTGTGCCAAAGGCAATGTAGTTCCGAAATTAATGGTGTTGGTTTGTCTGCGCATATAAATTTTCCAAGCATCAGAACCCGATTCTCTGCCGCCTCCTGTTTCTTTTTCACCGCCAAATGCGCCTCCTATTTCTGCGCCCGATGTGCCGATATTAATATTGGCAATGCTACAATCTGAACCCGCATGAGATAAGAACAATTCCGCTTCTCTCAAATTTAAAGTCATAATAGATGAAGATAATCCCTGCGGAACATCATTCTGCAAAGCAATGGCTTCTTCTATGGTGTTGTAAGGCATAATGTAGAGTATGGGCGCAAAAGTTTCCCGCTGCACGGTTTTAAAATTATTCTGTGCTTCAACAACAGCGGGCTTTACATAACAGCCCGAAGCGTACTCTTTTCCTTTTAAAACCTCACCACCAGTTAAAATTTTGCCGCCTTCTTTCTGAATATTTTTTAATGCAGCCTGAAAATTTTTCACCGCATCTTTATCAATCAATGGTCCTACATGATTTTTTTCGTCTAAAGGATTTCCTATTTTCAGTTGCTTGTATGCGGCAACTAATTTTTGCTTTACTTCCTTGTAAATACTTTTGTGAATAATCAGTCGTCTGGTTGAGGTGCAACGCTGTCCCGCAGTGCCCACTGCCCCGAAAACTACTCCGGGAATTACTAATTTTAAATCTGCCGATTCGGTGATGATAACAGCGTTGTTGCCGCCCAACTCTAACAAACTTCTGCCTAAACGAGATGCTGCCGTTTGCGCAACAGCTTTTCCCATTTGGGTAGAGCCTGTTGCTGAAACCAACGGAATATCAGTATGTGCAGCCAGCCATTGCCCCACGCGATAATCGCCATTCACCAAGCAAGAAACACCTTCTGGAACATTATTTTTTCTGAAAACTTCTGCAACAATATGCTGGCAGGCAATGCCGCAAAGCGGTGTTTTTTCCGAAGGTTTCCAAATACATACATCACCGCAAACCCAAGCTAACATGGCATTCCAACTCCACACCGCTACGGGAAAATTAAATGCTGAAATAATGCCGACAACACCCAGTGGGTGATACTGCTCGTACATGCGATGCTGCGCTCTTTCAGAGTGCATAGTTAAACCATGCAGTTGGCGCGAAAGCCCTACGGCAAAATCGCAGATGTCTATCATTTCCTGCACTTCGCCCAAACCTTCCTGCAATGACTTTCCCATTTCATAAGAAACCAGTTTACCTAAATCATCTTTGTGGTGTCGCAGCGCATCGCCAATCTGCCTCACAATTTCACCGCGTTGAGGAGCGGGAACTAAACGCCATATTTTGAATGCTTTCGAAGCGACAGTTACTACTTTTTTGAAAGTTTTTTCATCGGTTTCGGTAACCAAACCAATTTCAGCACCATCTACGGGCGATACCGATACATAAGCATCTTTATCATTTCCCTTATACCAGTTAGCGCCTGTTGACGTGCCCCAGTGTGCGCTTTCAATTTGGCGAATATTCCAGAGAATATCAGCAACTGCTTCGTAAGTATTAGTATTCATACCGGTTATTTATTTTTTCAAAACTACTATCATTTTAAAGGTTTGCCAACAACTTGAAATTTTTCAGGCTAAATTTGGAATAGTCATTTTGAACAATGCTTTGTGAAACTTCGTGAAAACCTTAGTGCAACTTTGTGTAATAGCTGTAACACGAAGAGCCACAAAGAAAACACAAAGGCTCACTAAGAAAATTATTGAGCTATGAATGAAAATGAATTATCTAATATTATTATTGGTTGTGCAATTGATGTACATAGAAGCCTTGGGCCGGGATTGTTAGAATCTGCTTACCGTGAATGTTTATACTTTGAATTAATTAGCAAAGGCTTGAACGTGCAAAAAGAAAAGCCGATGCCAATAGTATATAAAGATGTTAAACTTGATCATGGATACAGAATAGATATTTTGGTAGAAAACAAAGTTGTGATAGAAATTAAAACAGTAGAAGCGTTGAACGATGTCCATACAGCACAAATTTTGACATACTTAAAACTTGGAAATTATAGACTTGGATTGTTATTAAATTTTCATGTGGCTATTCTTAAAAATGGAATTAAGAGATTTGTAAACTAATAAAAACCTGAATGCAAAACTTTGCTATACTTTTTAAAAAATGGGTTGAACGGTTTTTCGTGCTGCTGCGCTTTGCAACCCTGCAAACTAAAAGAATTAAGCCGCCTCTTTTTAAAGGGTTAAGCCTTTACGACATTGTTTCTTTTTTTCTGAAAGGCTTGTATGAAGGGGCTATTACCATGCGTGCCGGAGCTATTTCTTTCAGCTTGTTTATGGCTTTGTTTCCCGGCATTATTTTCATTTTCACTTTAATACCCTACATACCCATTGAAGGGTTTCAGGATAAAATATTTTTAACCCTGCAAGATGTGTTGCCACGCTCTACTTATGAAGCTACTAAAGAAACCATTCTCGATATTTTAAATACCAAAAGAGGAAATTTATTATCTATCACTTTTGTGTTTGCGCTGGTATTTGCCACCAATGGCACGTTGGCATTGCTTTCAGGCTTCACCTATTCTTATCACAAAATAGATTTCAAAAATTTTTGGCATCAATATTTAAGCGCTTTTTTTCTTACTATAATTTTATCGGTACTTGTTTTGTTTTCTTTAATATTGGTTTCGCTGGGGGAAACATTCTTCAATTGGCTGGCATCATTAGGTTACTTTGAATACAATAAAGTAGATTATATTTTAATTGGCAGAATAATTATTTTAATAATTACAATTCAATTAGCTATTTCAATGCTGTATAGTTATGGCTCGGTAAAAGGCGGGCAATGGAAGTTTCTTTCCCCCGGAAGTATTTTGGCGACAGTTTTAGTAATTATTTCATCGGTAGCTTTTGGTTTTTATGTAGATAATTTTGCGCAGTACAATAAGCTGTATGGCTCTATTGGTACATTGCTTGTTGTAATGTTATGGATATATATCAACGCTATTGGGCTTATTATTGGTTTTGAATTAAATGCCAGTATTGCAGGTGCAAAAACACATAATGCCAAAAAATACAAACAACCGTTTTTGTAACCTGAACACCAAACAATAAAACCCGCTATTCAAAATTTGCAATTCTCATAAATATATTGCCGATTTCTGCCTTTGACTGAAGCTCAACGGCAATTGATTTTCTGTTGACGGATATTATAGAAATATAAAATATAGGAGCTTCTTAGAGAGAAAATTCGCTTTTAATACCCATAACGTTTTTTATCCGACTTCCGGTTTTTTAAAAAACATGTTTTACTTTCGATGTAGCAATAAAATACATTCACTTATAAAATTGCTTAGCATTATGAAAACACATCTACACATTTCTTCAGGCAAAAATCAAAAAGAAAATATTACTGCTGTGGCAATTTCAGTGTCTGCAAAGTTCAATAGTTGTTTAAAATTATACCAAACTAAAAAAGTTGTACTGCTTTCTTTTGCATTGGTGTTAATATTCATGCAGAAGAATGAAATTTTTGCACAGAATATAGGTATCGGCACGGCATCGCCTGCCAGTAAATTGGGGATTAAGGGTGGTTTGAGTATTGGTGACAACTATGCAGAAACTTATACCGCTCCTGCTAATGGGTTATTAATAGAAGGTAGTGTGGGTATTGGCACAGAATCGCCTGCCGCGCGTTTAGACGTGAAAGGCAGTGGAAATACCACTGCTACTTACGGCTTCGGGGTAAGAAACAGTGCAAACCAATACTCATTTGCTGTACGTGATGATGGCAATGTGGGTGTGGGAACTGTCAGTCCCGCAGGGAAACTGCAAGTGATAGGTTCTTCTATGATTTATAATACTAAAACGGATGTCGTTCAAACAGGTGCCAGTGGAGACCAGACGGTTTTGCTTGGGCTTTTCACTGCCGGTTCTTCTGTGAAAGTTGAATTCTATGCACAAGGAAGCCATGCTGAAAATGGTGCAGAGTTTAATATATCGGGAGGTTGGAGCAGCCAACCGGGAATCGCGGTAATAACTGACCCGTCAGCCCTTTTGGGCAGAAGATTAAAATTGTACTTTAAACCTAACGGTTCCCCAAACTATGGTACTTTTTGGCTTGCCGCAACTTGGGATAATCAATCTCCTGGAGAAACCTCTGTAAATAATCTTCGCTTTAGATTTACATCTGCTGCTGATTTTCACACGTCTGACACTTCTCCATTTACCGGCTATACGCTTTTGGGAAGAAGTAGTGAAAGTGTTCCAATTGGTACTGTTATGGCTTGGCATAAGAATTTAGCCGGAGTTCCAGGTTTGCCTGCCAGTTGGGTAGAGTGCAACGGGCAAACGCTGGCAGATGAGGCAAGCCCTTTAAACGGGCAAGTAATACCCAATTTGAATGGAAATAATTATTTTATGCGTGGAAACGCTACATCAGGCGGCACGGGAGGAGCCTCTGCTCATACTCACCAGATTAATGTTCAACAATATACTAACTGGGATTTAGCTCCTGATGCCAGTCATCATACTTCCGGAACATTAATAACAGCAGCAGAAGCAAGTAATCTGCCTCCATATATGAATATGGTTTGGATAATGAAGGTGAAATAAGAATGTTATGAATCAGGGCATGATATAGTTTCCGCTATTCGGAATTTGTAAATGCCGAACCTTTATCACAGGATTTTTTAATCTATCCGTCAGCTAAAGTCCCGATGAATATCGGGAGCATTTTTTCTCCCAACTACTATTGGCTTTAGAAACCCGTAAGGTTTCAAAACAGGGGTGTCTGAAATCTTTAAATGGTCTTATTATACAATGGGTTTCAACCCATTGTATAATAAGACCAAAGGACTTTTTCTTTTAAAACCGGGCTAAAGCCCTTATAAATCTTGCGGACTTTAGTCCGTTGTATGGAATAAAAATAATTCCTTTGGTCAAAAAAATGCCATAGGTTTTAACCTGTGGCAAAAGGCAAAAAACAGAGTTTTGAACAGTAAAGATTTGTAATTCCGAATCTCTATCACACGATTTTTTTAATCCGACTAAATTTTTTTCGGTTCACAGCACCTGCGATACGAAATTCGATATTACAAAGTTGAATAGCACGGATTTAGAGAGACAATCCATTGTTGTTAGGCTTTAGCCAACGGCACCAAATTTTGAAAGAAGATAATTTTAAACAGCTTCTAACCCATGTTGAGTAACCTGCGCATTAGCTTTCGATAAACTATTTCAGCGACAAATTTTTTATCCATTCATGGTAAGGCATAGCGCCTAAAAACAAAGCATGGTCTGTATTGAATTGTTCTGATTCGGCTATTTTGCTTAACGATGAAGCCAGTGTTGCCTTTTCGGTATAGTTAATGCCTTTGTAATACCTGTCGAAAAATTTCAGCAATGTTTTTTCGTACTCGCCATACAGCTTGTATTTTTTCAGCTTTTCAGAAACCGACCGCAGCATAAAAGGAATCACATCTCCATTTTTTATTTCTACCTGCAGCATCAACCGCAATATTTCGGCATCTCTGTACAGCAAAGGAAATTTGGTTCGCAGGTAAATCAGGTTTGCACGGTTCAGCAATTGCATACACTCGGCAAAATTTTTATTCATCAGCAGCACATACAGGCTGTTTGAAAGAAAGGTGTAATAACGTAATTCGGGCGTTTTATGGTTTAGCAGTCCGGGGCTTTCTTTCAAAGCGTTGTGATATATTTCAACGGCATGTTGAAATTCTTTCCTGTCTGCATATAAAGCAATCCTGGCAACCCAGTAATAATCTTTATTC
>CAYSGX010000050.1:0-1395 GCA_964430605.1 uncultured Chitinophagaceae bacterium | reverse complement strand
CATCAAGGTATTTTTCCGCCTTCTCCACATCGCCCAGCTTAATCGCAGAGTAGATAATAAACGTCAGCAACTGGCTGTAATATTTATAGTCTTTATCTGTTTTTATTTTTTTGTACCTGAGCATTTGCGCTAATACAGCTATGGCTTTTTTGTTATCGCCTTTGTCTTGCAGGTATGTGAGCAATGCCAGCTTATGCGCTCTTTTTTCCGGTTCGGTGAGCGAGGCAGGCGGATTGAACAGTAAATCAGTATTAACAGCATCGGGCGCAGCGTTTGTTGCTGTTGTATGATGTGCTGCTTTCATGCTGTTATAACCTATTTTGTAATCTTCAAACCTGTATTGCAAAATTCTTTTTTCGCTTTCCAGTAAATTCAGCAGATGCCGCAATTCGTTATTCATTGCCGCTGTATCGAAAAGGTTGGCTTTGGAAGAAATCTTCAGGGAATGCGCGGCTGTTTCAAAAGTATATTGAATATAAACTTCCCCGCTTTCTTTAGCTGTTTCAGCGCCATGCGCCAGCGTTCTCAGGGCTTCGTTGGTAAGCCCTTTTTTCTCTAATACCGATGCTTGCGAAAAAACAGTGCATAAATACAGGCGCGTATGCTTTTCGTTGCTGTAATATTCCGAAAGGGCATTGAGCAACTGGCGGAAAAGATAATTTTTAGTGTCTGACAGGTGTTTGAACCGTTGTTTCAGCAAAGTGTAATCGGGCTTGTCCATGCGGGCAATGGCATCAAACAGCTTTTCATATTCGCTGCTGCGCCCGTAATGCCGTTTCGCGTATCTTTTAAAATATCCTTTTTCGCTTGCCGTGAGCGCATGAATCAGCTTAAACAGGCTGTCGCTTTTAATAGATTTACTCATAACGTTTTTTACCCGACTTCCGATTTTTAAAAAAAATGTGTTTGACTTTTGATACGGCAATAAAATACATTTACCTCAAAATTCAAAATCGCTTAACATTATGCAAACGCATCTACACATTTCTTCGGGCAAAAACCAAAAAGAAAATATTATTCCCGCGGCAATTTCAGTGCCTGCAAAGTTCAATAGCTGTTTAAAATTATACCAAACTAAAAGCATTGTACTTTTCTCTTTTATATTGATATTAATTTTAATTCGGGGGGGTGAAATCTTTGCACAGAATAATGTAGGTATTGGCATTAGTACTCCCCATCCGTCAGCCAAATTAGATATTGACGCGGATAATGCGGGGTTGCTTGTGCCAAGATTAACCACCACTCAAAGAACTAATATTGCCGCCCCTGCCAACGGGCTGTTGGTTTATGACACAGACTACAACCAGTTCTGGTATTTTAACGGCACGCAATGGACACCCGCAATTGGCCCGCAAGGCGCACAGGGGCCACAGGGCAATACCGGAGCCACAGGCG
>CAYSGX010000049.1:0-12475 GCA_964430605.1 uncultured Chitinophagaceae bacterium | reverse complement strand
ACTGCTGTTTGTAGTTGCTGCTATAAATGCAAATGCGCAATGCAGCAGCGACAGATACCTGAATGAAATTTTTCCGTCAGCAAGAACTTTTGAAAATATAGTATATAATCGCCCGTTGCATTTACAGGGTGCGTGTCTGATTGAAAGCAATATTGACACTGTTGATTTTGCTTTAGATATTTATGAGCCGAGTGGCGATACAATTCAGAAAAGACCTGTGATTGTATATGCGCATGGCGGGGCTTTTTTACTTGGTGACAGGCGAATGATTCCCATTGAAGATTTTTGCAGAAAAATGGCAAAGCGGGGCTATGTAGTGGTGTCGCTTGATTATCGCAAATGTTTCAATGCGGCAAATACCGATGCAGCTGTAAGGGCAGTATATCGTGCTGTGCAGGATATGAAAGCGGCTATCAGGTATGTGAAAGCCAATGCAGGTATTTTAAGAGCAGACACTACACGGATTATTGCAGGTGGCAACAGCGCAGGCAGCATTATGGCAATACATGCGGCTTATGCCAAAGAATCTGACAGGCCTTTATTACAAGCTACATATACACATCCCGATTTGGGTTGCTTAGAATGTTCGGGCAATACTTTACAACATGTTGGCAGGCCCAATGCTGTCATAAATTTATGGGGCGCTATTGTAGATACTGTTGCAATTGATGCAGGCGATGTGCCCATGATTGCCATTCATGGCGCTGCCGATGGGTTAGTGTATCCCACTTACGATACGCCTTTTAGTTATCCCGCGTTTCCAAAATTGTTTGGCTCAGTGCCAATTATTCAGCAAATGAACCGCCTGGGCATAGAAAATGAATTTTATTATCTCAGCGGAGAAGGGCATGAACCGTGGCTATTGAATGCTCCTTTGGTAGATACCTTTTCAAACTGGATTACCAACTTTATGTATCGTGCGTTGCTGCGCCCGGCAAAGCCGCAGGTTAATTTCAGCCAAAATATTTGTGAAAGAGATACGGTTACTTTTTCTATAAATAACGCTGCCAGCACTTCTCTTTTTTGCTGGAATATTCAAGGCGGAAATATTGTTGAAGCCAACGCCAATGAAAGTGTGATAAAAGTTTATTTCGATAATGCTGCCAATGCTGTTGTGGAAGTAAAAGAAAGAAATAATATTGATGCTGTAAGTGAAACAAGACAGCTTACTTTTCAGGTAAAACCAAAACCTGTTGCTGATGCCGGAGCGGATAAAGCTATTTGTATTGGAGATACCATTAACCTAAACGGAACAGGTGGCACAACATTCACCTGGCTTACTATAGATTGGTTGGCAAATTATAATACGCGCAACCCTGTTGCTTACCCTCAAAACACAACGAGTTATATTTTCAAAGCCACCACAGGCGCTTGTTCAGGTTATGACACCGTGACTGTTGTTGTAAATTCATTGCCCGTTGCTGTTTCAAAAGGCAATGTAAGTATTTGCGAAGGCGATACCGCGCAATTGGAAGTGGCGGCAACAGGGAATATTGAATGGCAACCCAGCGATTTTTTAAATGATGCCGCTATAGCCACACCGCTCAGCTTTCCTTCAGCTACTACTGAATATACGGTTGTAGTTACCGATAGCAATAACTGTGTAAATAAAGATAAATCGAAAGTAATTGTGAATAGTTTTCCGCCCGTTCCGCAGATAAATAATTTTGAAAATATTCTCAGCACCGTTTCAGGCTATCAATACCAATGGTATAGAAACGATACGTTGATTCCGAACAGTAATATCAATATTATTACGCCACAGCAGCCGGGCTATTACAGTGTGAAAATAAGCAACGCGGCAGGTTGTAGTACTGTTTCTGAAAATATATTTTTTGAAATGCCGTTAAATGTATTTGATTTTGAAAATGCCGTAATAACCATTTATCCCAATCCTTCCATTGGTGTATTTACCATTCAGCTTCAGCATAAAGAAAATTTTTCGACAAGTATTTTTGATATGCAGGGCAGAGAAATAATGGAGCAAAATTTTGATGCTAATGAAGGACAACTCAACCTGCAACATTTATCTAAAGGAATATATCAATTACAATTAAGGCAGCATCATAAATTATACATTCGGAAATTAGTTTTATTTTAATACAATGAATACATAGTAGCGAACACTTAAAAAACAGGTTATGGCAAATTTGAAAACACCGGTTGAAATGTTATACCATTGGGAAGCAACTACTCCCGATAAATTATTTATGCGGCAACCCTTTAACGGGCAATGGCATGAATTTACGTGGAAACAAGCGGCAACCGAAATAAGAAAATTAGCCGGGGCATTACAATCGTATAATTTGCCACCGAAATCTAAAGTGGGTTTGGTTTCTAAAAACTGTGCCCACTGGATTATGGCCGACTTAGCTATTATGATGGCAGGCTATGAATCGGTACCAATTTACCCTAATGTTGGCGCAGAAACTTTAGACTATGTATTGAAACACAGCGAGTCTAAAATTCTGTTAGTAGGCAAGTTAGATGACTGGAATTTTATGAAAGCCGGTGTACCTGCCGATGTGCAGTGCATCTCTTTTCCCTGGTATGGCCCAAAGCAAGAGGGGTTTCATTATTGGGAAGATTTAGTAAAACAACACGCACCATTAGAAGGCAGCCCTAACGCACAACTTGATGATGTTATGTCTATCATTTACACTTCGGGCACCACGGGAAACCCGAAGGGCGTGGTGCATACTTACAGAAGTTTTTCGTGGGCGGTAACTATGGGTAAAGATTTTGTGGGCTTTGAAGATGGTAAAGAGCGGTTATTTTCTTACCTGCCTTTGTCGCATATTGCCGAGCGCATGTTAATTGAAATGGTGGGCGTATATACCAACAGCGAAATATGGTTTGCCGAAAGCTTGGATTTATTTGTAAAAAATCTTGCCGAGGCACAACCCACCGTGTTTTTAGGTGTGCCAAGAATATGGACTAAATTTCAAATGGGCGTGCTGGCCAAGTTGCCGCAAAACAAGCTGAATATTTTATTGGCAATACCGATTGTGAGCAGCATTATTAAGAAGAAAATTTTAACGGGCTTAGGCCTGCAACGCTGCAAACATTATATTACCGGAGCAGCGCCTATTTCGCCTTCATTAGTAACCTGGTGGGAAAAGCTGGGCGTAAATTTAGAAGAAGTATATGCCATGACTGAAAACTGCGCCATTTCTCACGCCAACCGGAAACCTGATTTTAAACTTGGCACACAAGGCAAACCTATGCCGGGCGTTGAAATGAAACTGAGTGAAGCAGGCGAGATACTGGTAAAAGTACCCTGCAACATGCAAGGCTATTATAAAGAGCCTGAAATGACTGCCGAAACACTTAAAGGCGGCTGGCTGCATACCGGAGACAAAGGCGTGGTAGACAGCGATGGCTTTTTGAAAATAACAGGCCGGGTAAAAGAAATATTTAAAACCGACAAAGGCAAGTATATTGCCCCTGCGCCCATTGAAATGAAAATTTCTAAAAATCATTTTGTAGAGCAGGTATGTGTAGTAGGCAGCTCATTGCCACAGCCTATCGGGCTGGTAGTATTATCGTTAGATGGCAGGGCAAAAGAAAAAGACTATATAAAACAAAGCCTTTCTAAAACTTTAGAAATAATTAATCCTGAACTGGAAAAGCACGAGCGCATTCATAAGCTGGTAGTGCTTAATGAAGAGTGGACTACCGAAAACGGGTTGCTTACGCCTACCATGAAAATTAAGCGAAACCCTATAGAAAATAAGTATCAGCCGCATTATGAAGCTTGGTACAGCCATAGCGAACCGGTGCTTTTTGAGAGTTGAAAAATATTTATTCCCCAAAAGGAAACCTTCTGTAACATTAAGGCGTTAGGATAGCTAATTACAAAAAAATAACAATTTTCTCTTAATAATTATTGCTATATAAGAGAAAATTCATACCTTAGAGTCGTATTTATTACCATGAAGCGTTTTCATTACATATTGTTTATCTCTTTCATGCTGGTTTTAGCGGCTTCGTGTAACTATATTCCTTTCCCCTGCAATCTTATTCCTTCAAGAAATTCTGATTTTAATATTGATCCTGTTGAAAGAGACGATAACCGTTTTGAGATATTGAGAGATACTATTATCAGCCAGAAAAATTATTTGAATGATAACGGGTTGGTATTGGCACAACCCTCGCTGACAGAGCAACCAATAGTGTGCACTTTAAAAGCCGGTGAAAACAATTGCAAGCCCGGAACCAATAACGTGTTTGTAAAAACAACTGTTTCCAAAGAAGAGGCTAACAATCAAAAGATTGTAATTACTAAAAAAGAAATCTACACCATAGAAAAAGTAACTAACGAAAATGTACTGGTAGGAGTAGATACACAACAACCCACTATTGTTAAAGTGCGCAAGCAGACAGTGATTATCACTAAGGTAGAAGAGCAATCTTAAAAGATTTTACCGGCTTATTCGTATTATTAGCTCAACATCTGTTCTAAAGCATTTTTTCTTGATCCTTTTAATAAGAAAACAGTGTTTTCAAAATGCTGTCCGGAAAACCATTCTTTCAATTCGGCAGTAGTATTGAAATGAATACAGTTTAGTTTATCAACTACTTTTTTAAATGCTTCACCAACAAGAATCACTTGCTTCAATCGCAGATTTTTCAGCTTTAATGCAATGAGTAAATGTTCTTCATAAGAAGCCGCGCCCAGTTCCAGCATATCGCCCAAAACAGCAATTTTATTTTCGGCATCAATCAAGGCTAAATTGTCTATGGCCTCGTTCATGCTGCTGGGGTTAGCATTATAAGCGTCCATTATAAAAGTATTGCTGCCTTGTTTTAAAATTTGTGATCGGTTATTAGAAGGCACATAATTTTCTATAGCTTTTTTGATAAGCGATGGCGCAATATTAAATGTCAAGCCCACTGCTACGGCTGTCATGATGTTTTCGAAATTGTATTTACCGGCCAGTTGCGAGTTTATTTCATAGTCTGTTCCTTCATGCTGAAAAGTAACAGATAAGTAAGGGAACAAGGTTTTGATTTTTCCTGTAATGGTAGCATTTTCACTTCCGAAAAGAACTCTGTTATTGATTGCTGAAGAAGCATTTATTAAATCTTGTTGCTGCGCACTCACAAAAGCGATGCCATTTACATTTGCCAAATGTTCATACAATTCGGCATTGGTTTTCAGGGTGTTTTCTAAAGTTAAAAAGGTTTCTAAATGGTCTTTGCCGGTATTGGTAATAATGCCATGAGTAGGGTTGGCTATTTCACAAAGTTCGGCAATATCGCCCCGCTTTCTGGCGCCCATTTCAATAACGGCCACCTCGGCATCGTCTTTAATTTGTAATAAAGTTAATGGCGTACCTATTTCATTATTAAAATTTCCGGGAGTGGCGTAAGTAGTGAAAGAAGTTTTTAAAACCGCGGTAAGCAATTCTTTAGTGGTGGTTTTTCCGTTGCTGCCTGCAATGGCAATAAATGGAATATTTAGCTGGTCTCTGTGATAGCGGGCTAATTTCTGCAATGTAGTCAAGGCATTTTCTACCTGTATGAAATTGCCTTCTCCAAAATATTTTTCATCATCTACTATCACATAAGCTGCGCCTTTCTTTAAGGCTTCGGCAGCATATTCATTGCCATTAAAATTTTCACCGCGCAAAGCGAAAAACAAATCGCCCGGCTGAATATTTCTGCTGTCGGTAGAGATGCGCTTGCAATCGTTTTTATAAAGCTGATGGAGCTGTTCAATATTCATAAAACAAATTTAAGCTAACGGCAGGTAGTGTTATTCAAACCTGTATTGCAAAGTGTACTAAAAAGAAAAACCGGGTGGTATTTCGGCATTCGGATTTTTATTTACAAAAACTTCACAGTTATTCGTTAATTATATCTTTTATTCGGTTTAACTTCGGGAAAAATTTTATACCATGAAACTATTATCCAGTTTTATTGCACTACTTGTAGCAGGTAATGTACTTGCCGGCATCAACTGCGGCATCAATATTTCTTCAAATGTTACAGCGCCTTTGTGTGCCAATGGCAGTGACGGCAGCATTGACCTGACGATTAGCGGTGGCAGCGTACCGCAAACTTCTACGAAGGGATTGTTGATTTCAGAATTTATGGCAGACCCTGCCGGAAATGATTCGCCAAATGAATTTGTAGAGTTGGTTGCCACAAAAGATATTGACTTTTCAGTTACACCTTACACTATAATTTTTAACAATAATAATCCTGCAACAGCAAGTGGATGGGTTCAGGGAATTTCGATAACTTATGCTTTTCAAATATCAAGCGGCACCGTAAATGCCGGAAATATTATTTATGTTGGAGGAAGCGGAATGGCTCCTGCTACCAATGTTTATAGAGCGATTAATTATACAACCGTAACAGGCGATGGCGGCATTGGTAATGCGAGCCTGACAAGTGGCGTGTTGGGCAATGGTGGCAATAATGCCGATGGTATTGCCGTATTTGATTTACCCGTTGCTTCAGTTACTTCATCAACAATACCTATTGATGCTATATTTTTCGGCACTGCAATAGGACAAGCTTTTGTATCTACCACAACAGGATATCAATTGCCGGATAACGACCACTATAGCGGAGGCAAATTACAAAGCAACAGCTTTTTGATTAACAATCCTCTTTCAGGATTAACACACAGGGCTACCGGAGTGTATGATGTTACCACCAATACTTTCACTACCCCCAGAACCTGGGTAAACAATGCTGCTTTTACTGAAGGAGCAAGCAGTGTAAGCTTAGGCCAGTTATATAGCTATGAATGGAGTAATAATGAAACTTCTCAAAACATCAGCGGATTAACAGACGGACAATACTGTGTAACTATTACCGATGCTTCTTCATGCGCAGTTTCGGAATGTTTCAATGTAATTGCTCCCGATGATATTGCTTTAAACATTATTTTCTTTGATGCTTCTTGTTTTGGCGTAGCCGATGGTGGGGCAAATGTTTTATTGTTTGGCGGCACACCGGGTTTTAGTTTTGAATGGAGCAATGGTGCCACTACTCAAAATTTATCGAGTGTTGTTGCCGGAGATTATGACTTAACTGTTACCGATGCCAATAGCTGTACTGCCGAAGGCACTGCCTTTATTTCTGAACCCGACCCTATTGATATTAATCTGACTTTTCTTGATGCCTCTTGCTTTGGTGTAGCCGATGGTGGCGCTACTACATTAATTTTCAATGGTGTTCCCGGTTTTAGTTTTGAATGGAGCAATGGCGCTACTACACAAAATCTTTCGAATGTTGTTGCAGGCGATTATGATTTAACCGTTACTGATGATGATGGCTGCACTGCAACCGCCACTGCTTTTATTTCTGAACCCGATGCAATTGATTTTGATATTATTACTACAGACGTTACTTGCTTTGGCGATAATAATGGTACTGCCGCAGTAACCAATCGTTCAGGTGGCACAGGAAACTTTGGCCATGTATATGGTGAAACCAATGGCACTATTGGTATTACTGATGGCACAGGTAATGCTATTGAAATTACTCCCGGAGAATATACTGTGGCTGTTTATGAAACCAACAACCCAACCTGCGGCACTCAAAAAACATTTACAATCACTCAGCCCGATGAATTAGTTGTAAACGGAACAGTAACTGATGCATCTTCTGCTATTGCAACAGATGGCGCTATTAGCCTCAATATTTCAGGGGGCACTACTCCTTATACTTTCCTTTGGAATAATGCCGGCATCACCGATGAACTTACAGGCCTTGCCCCAGGCAACTATTGCCTAACCGTAACAGATGATAACGGCTGTGAAGCAGATACTTGTTTTGAGGTAGATTTTGCAGTGGGCATAAACGAATTGCATAATGGCATTGCAACTAATGTTGCCATTGTAAACAACAGCCTTTTAGCAAATATTCGTTATACTGAAACAGCAACTTTATCTGTTGAAGTATATAGTGTTAATGGCACATTAATGCTGACCGAAACAGCTTCAAACACCAAAGAATTGAATGTGCAACAAAACACCGGAAACTGGAGCAAAGGCATTTATATGGTACGTTTTAACGCTAATAATAAAACCATATTGAAGAAATTATTATTGCAATAATTCTTTTGAAAATTTATTCTGAAAGCCTCTGACATGCAAAGTATCAGAGGCTTTTTTATTTGTTAGTTTTACAGCATGATTTCCTACAGCGATTTGGCGAATGAAGATACTATTGTGGCTTTGGCTACGCCACAAGGTAAAGGAGCTATTGGTGTAATAAGGCTTTCGGGGAAAAATGCTATTGCCATTTGCCAAAAAGTGTGGAAAGGAAAAGATTTAATTCAACAACCATCGCACACCATTCATTTCGGCTACATAGAAAACGGTGATGAAATTATTGATGAAGTAGTGGCAAGTATTTTTATTGAGCCGAAATCTTATACTAAAGAAAATGTAGTAGAAATTTCCTGTCATGGCTCGGCATATATTCAGCAGAAAATAATTAATGCTTTGATTGATGCGGGTGCAAGACATGCGCAGGCGGGCGAGTTTACCTTGCGGGCTTTTATGAATGGCAGGTTTGATTTGTCGCAAGCTGAAGCCGTTGCCGATTTAATTGCTTCCGATTCTGCTTCATCGCATCAAGTGGCTTTGCAGCAAATGCGTGGAGGGTTTTCTAATCAGATAAAACAGTTGCGCGAACAACTAATCAATTTCACTGCACTCATCGAATTAGAATTAGATTTTGGCGAAGAAGACGTAGCATTTGCCAATCGTGATGATTTGAAAAATTTAGTATCGAATCTTATGCAGCATGTAGCGGCTTTAATCAATTCTTTTAAGTTGGGCAATGTAATTAAAAATGGCGTAAACACTGTAATTGCCGGCCGCCCCAATGCCGGAAAATCTACTTTGCTGAATGCCTTGCTGCAAGAAGAGCGTGCTATTGTTTCTGATATTCCGGGCACTACCCGCGATGTAATAGAAGAAGTGTTGAATATTGAAGGCATTAATTTCAGGCTCATAGATACTGCAGGAATAAGAGAGGCAACCGATGTGATTGAGAAAATCGGTATTGAACGCACGATGCAAAAAATTCGCCAATCGGCATTGGTAGTGTACTTGTTTGATGTTAATGAAGTATCGGAAAAAGAAGTACAAACAGATATCGCTATGTTGCAAGCCAACGATATTCCTTTACTTGTGGTGGGCAATAAAATAGATTTGACAAATGAGCCTGAAGCAAAGAAAAAGTTTGAGGCTATTGATAACATCATATTTATTTCCTCTAAAAATCAGTTGCATTTAGAAAGCCTGAAAAATGCTTTAGTACAACAAGTAGCAGGTTCTGGTTTAAACCTGAACGAAACTATTGTAACAAACACGCGCCATTACGAAGCCTTACAACAAGCTAAGGCTGCTTTGGAAGAAGTAATTCAAGGCATAGAAAATCATACTTCGGGAGATTTGCTTTCGTTAGATATTCGCAGAGCTTTAAGCGCACTGGGTGCTATTACCGGAGATATTGATGTAGATAGAGATATATTGGGGACTATTTTCGGGAAATTTTGTATCGGAAAATGATGAACACAGAACCCAACAAAGAATTATTATTAAGCTTGGTAACTACCAAAATGCCCTATGGCAAATACAAAGGCACATTGCTGTGCGATATTCCTGAATTTTACCTGGTGTGGTTTAAGCGGCAAGGATTTCCGAAGGGAAAATTGGGGCAGCAATTAGAAATTATGTACGACATTAAATTAAACGGATTAGAATATTTATTAGACCCTTTAAAAGAAAAATAATTTATGCGGAATATTATTGCTGCACTTTTCACAAGTATTGTTTTATTGCTGCTATTTTTTTCGTGCAATAATAATCCCAACAACAAACAACCTGCCGTAGTTGATAATACCGTAAGCGAAGAGAGAGGGCAACAGATTTACAAAAAGAACTGCGTAGCCTGTCATGGTGTTGACGGCACGATGGGGCTAAATGGAGCAGCCAATCTTGGGGGTTCGGTTTTAAGTAAAGAAGAAACCATTAAAGTAATCACTTCAGGACGAAAAGCCATGATGTCTTTCAGAGGAATACTAAATGATAAAGAGATAGAATCGGTAGCTTTATATATTGTAAAATTTCGTGAATAATATAAATTTCACTTATAATTACTACATTTAACAACCATACCAAAATACACTTAATCGTTTTCTATGAATGTTTATCACGTCATTGGTGTTATGACAGGAAGCTCGTTAGATGGAATAGACCTTGCCTTCACTAAAATCACCGTAGAAAACGGCAATTATTCCCAAGAGATTTTAATTGCCGAATGTGTGCCCATGCCACAAAAATGGAAATTGCGAATTGAGCAATTAGTACTGCAAAATGCAGTTACCTATTTAAAAACCAGCGCTTTCTTTGGCCACTTCATTGGCGAGCGTATTGCCGAGTTTATAGAGAAGCACGGGTTGAAAGACAAGTTAGACTTTATCGCTTCGCATGGGCAAACAGTGTTTCACCAGCCCGAAAATTTATTTACCAGCCAGATAGGCGATGGTGCGGCTATTGCCGCAAAAACGGGCTTTCCCGTGGTGTGCGATTTCAGAAGTATTGATGTGGCTTTAGGCGGGCAAGGCGCGCCTGTAGCGCCCATTGCCAATAAAATGTTTTACAGCGATTATAAAATGTTTTTAAATATTGGCGGCATTGCCAACATTGCGGTAAATGTAAACGGAAAATATATTGCCTTTGATGTTACTGCCGTAAATCTTGCACTGAATAAAGTGGCAAAAATGAAAGGTGTAGATTATGACCACGATGGTAATTTTGCCGCCAATGGCAATGTTGATGAAAGATTGCTTGAAGAATTAAATGGCTCATGGTATTACGATAAAGATTATCCAAAATCGTTGAGTGGCGGTTGGGTAAGTAAAGTAATGTTGCCCACGTTGCAACGCCACAACATTTCTATAGAAGATAAATTGAGAACCATTGTAGAACATGTAGCGCATCAACTCAAAAAATCGTTAGAAAAAATTCAGCAAAAAGAGAATATCAATTTTTCTAAAGCCGATAAAATGTTGGTTACAGGTGGTGGCGCTTTCAACAAATTTATGATACAGCGCATGGAAGAGGTGCTGCCTGTTTCTTTAGCAATACCCGATGAACAAACCATTAAGTTTAAAGAAGCTATTCTAATGGCATTAATGGGCGTAATGCGTGTGAGAGGCGAAGAAAATTGTCTGGGTTCGGTTACCGGTGCGGGAAGAAACGCTATTGGCGGAGCGATATACCAGGGATTTTATAAAAAGATTTAGTTTAATACTCTTCCTAAAGAACAAGAGTTACAAAAAAAGAAGTGCCGCTTTTAAAAAAGCGGCACTTCTAAAATATATATTCAGCAGATAAAAACTAATCAATCAACGCCACGCTGCGCTTAATAAATTTGGTTAGTTTTTCGCCTTTTAACAAGCCTTGCGAAAGCATCGCCAAATCATACACCTGATCTACCAAACTGTTTTTCTTACCGGCATCTTCTTCTTTCAAAATTTTATTTATTGCCGGATGATTGGTGTTCAATACCAAGTTTAAAAACTCGGGCATATTATTTTTTTGCCCCGAAACGGCTTGCATATCGCTGAAGCGCCTCATAAATTCGGGCTTGGTGATAAAGGCAGGTTGCTCATCAGCAGCCAATGGTTTTAACTGCACCGTTACCGAATTATTATTGATATGCGCCTTGAATAATTCTTCTAAAGATTTTTCTTCGTCTTTACTTAAAAGCGATTCCAGTTTCAAATCTTTCTCAATCAGTGTATCAATAGGGTCGGCATCTACACGCTTAAAAGTAAATTTTTCTTCGGCACCTTCTACATGATTAATAAAGTGGCTGTCGATGATAGAGTCCATTTGCAGCACATCATAGCCTTTTGTTTTGGCAGCATCTATATAAGCGTGTTGCTGCTCGGCATTGGTAGCATACAGCGCAACCAATGTTTCATTTTTATCGGTTTGACTGGCTTTAATATGCCCGCGATATTCTTCAATAGTAAAAAATTTGTTTTCAATATTTTGCAGCAACGTATAGTTTTTTGCTTTCTCGCGAAACTTCTCTTCGCTTATCATGCCGAATTTTACAAACAGCCCGATATGCTCCCATTTTTCTTCAAAATCCTGACGGTTATCTTTAAACAAATCATGCAGTTTGTCGGCTACTTTTTTGGTAATGTAGTTGTTAATTTTTTTCACGTTGCTGTCGCTTTGTAAATAGCTGCGCGAAACATTCAGCGGAATATCGGGCGAATCGATAACGCCATGCAAGTGCATCAGAAATTCGGGGACAATATTCTCTACCGAATCAGTAACAAATACCTGATTGCTGTACAACTGAATTTTGTTTTTCTGCATTTCAAAACCCTGATGCAGTTTTGGGAAATATAAAATGCCCGTGAGGTTAAACGGGTAATCTACATTCAGGTGAATCCAAAACAGAGGTGGCTCAGAGAAAGGAT
>CAYSGX010000048.1:0-12606 GCA_964430605.1 uncultured Chitinophagaceae bacterium | reverse complement strand
TTTCCCGCAGATTTCGCAAATGCCGCTGATAGTTCTTACATTCATCTGCGTAATCAGCGAAATCTGCGGGAGACAAAATATCCCAATTCATTTGACATGGCAGTCGAGGTAAAAATCAATGTCAACGGTATAGGTGCAATTATAAACCCGCAAGGTTTTGAAACCTTGCGGGATCCGATGAATTTAAAAATGAAGTTCTAAATTTGATAAAATATTTTTCGTTTTATGAAATTACTTTTAGAAATAGACGATAAAACAAAAGCCGGAAAAGAAGTTCTTTCTTTGATAAAAGAACTTAAAAAAGAAAAAGGCAGCCAGATTATCCGTGAGAAAAAATTAACCGCAAAAGATTTGGCGCAGGGCATAGGCAGGGCAGCAACTCCGAATGAATTGAAAGATGTTATGCTTCGTGCTTCAAAAAGCAAAACATCAGATTTTGATAAAGCGATTGATAGGTTAATTAGCGAATAATGCGCTTGCTGCTGTTCAATATGCGTTATGTCGGGATATTACGCTTGCAGAACTATCATACAGTTGCATTGCTTATGGTAATTGTATTTAAAATTGAGAACAACAAGTTTGTAATATATCAGCTAATTCATGGTTCATTACTTCAATAACTTGTCTCTTTGAATTTCCAAAAAGATATTGGCTTTATGCTTTGAAGGGTCAGATTTGCAAAGGTGTAATATTATCTTCTATTCACATTTATGAAATGCTCCTTCACTAATTTTGATAAAGCCTTTAATTTCTACTTCATCAGATGTAATTTTAACAGAGTAACTCTTTTGTCCATATTTCAAAGAATTGTAAGTTAAAGTTCCGTTTTCAACTTTTACATTAGTTCCTGAGTCCATTTCACTAGAAGAACTAAAATGCGAATGACTTAATTGAAATTCTTTCATTGTTTCATCACTATAAAAACAAAGTTTAGTTTGAAACTTCATTGTTTTTGAAACAATTGTATGTCCGCTACCGGGCTGGTAATTTCCATCACACCAAGCATCAATTAGTTTTGGGCTTCAGTCCTCTGTTCCCAAGGAGTGTTACAAACCAAAAGAGATTCTTTTTCATCTCCACAGGAGTTAAGGGTTAACATTGCAATAAGTGTTAGCGCGTAATAAAGATTTTTTTCATTGTATTTTTGTTTAAAGGTTTTTAAAGCGAATATCTAATTTGCTATTTCGGTCTATTTCTCCAATTTTGAGGTAAGAAGAACTCAGTGTCATAAAATAAAATTTATTTTGATTGTCTTTATGAATTGTCGTAATTGATTTTATATGATTGTCTACTTCAACATTAATCCGCTTAACAATTTCAGGTTTTAACTCAATGTGTCTCGCTATATTACCGAACGCTTCAACGATTTTTGTTTCTTCAGAAGAAGTTGATTGAAAATTCCCAATTTCCTTAATAACATCTTTCACAAAATCTGTGAGTTGTTTTTCATCCCTTAATACCGAGTTTATTTCTGTGATAATCCGTTTCTTTAAAAGTTCATCACTAACCTTATTAACCTTGAATGTTGGTTGTCTACCATTAACTAAAGGAACTTTAATAGTTGCGTTAGCGAATCTTTTATTTTCCCCGTTAAATCTTTTATCAATATGAACGTCTTTGTCCCAGATATTAGGTTCGTTTGTTCCCCTTCTGTGTCTGTCAATTATTATCCGTTGTCCATTGATAAGTTTCTTTAGCATAATGGTATTATTTATAGTATTTCTAATTCATATTTGCTCAATGCTTTACGGTCGCCCAAGCATGACGCACAACTATCAAACAGTCGCGCCTTCAACCCCTTAAACATGCAACTACCTTTGAAAGAAGATAATCCGTATTCGGGCGGTGCGCCTATCTTCAAAAGTAAATATTATTCTTTCGCCCGCCACTAATGCCACTAATAAAAAACCATTCGTGCATTTGCGGCTTATTTTATAACGATTTTTTTCACCCCGACACCATTCCCCGTTTCGGCTTTGAGAATGTAAGTTCCTGCGGGAAAATTTATCTCAGGCAAGATAACCGCATTTTCCCCGAAAATATATTCCGGTTTATTAAGACGAAAAATTTCTTTTCCCGATAAATCAAAAAGAGAAATAGCAGGCACAGAAAAATCATCCAAATAAAACCTCACTATGCTGTTACTCTGAACCGGATTGGGAAAAACTTCCAACTGTATTTTTCGCGCCACCGCATCGCGCACGCTTGTTTCCAATTGGTGAATCACGCCCACCGCATCCAAATCGAAACCACTGGAAGAAAATGCCGTGGGATACGGGTCATTCACTTTGTTGCCGTGCTGGTCGTAAGTGGCGTAAGCATCATTGATGCTGCCGACTACATCAATAATTTTGATATGCGTGATGTTGTTCACGTCCAACCCGGATTCATCTTTCAGTTCTTCCAAGTCAAATGGCGTTCCGTAGTTTGCGCGGTATTTGCCTGCAAGGTTGTTGATTTTTGTTGCGTCTGTGCTTCCGAAGCTGTTTGTCTGGACGGTATCCTGCGTGAGCGAAGTGGCGGGAAAGCGGAAAAAATTGATGCCGTCAGAACTCACCTCCACGAAAGCTAATTCCAGGAAATCATCGCTGAAACTGTTTTCAAAAACCGCGAAATCCCAACCGGGGCCATTGAATACAGGCGCATTGAATGTTATAATGGCGTAGCCGCCATCGCCCAAGCTCACCACTCCGTTGGTTCCGGCTTTTCCTAATGCCATCGTGCTGTCGCCTGTATCGGCATATCCCAAGCCCGGATTTGAAATGTCCTGTAATCCTCTTACGATTTCGCAGCCCGCAGCCCATCCCGCGAATATGGAACTGTCTTTATGAATGGCGGTTGAACCGGCTTGTCCCGCAGGCGGTGCGAATTGTGCGGGTGATACAAGAGATGCAAAAAGCATCACTAAAAAAAATAAAATTTCTTTGTTCATCTTATAACAAGTTTAATGTTTAAAATACAGTTGGGTAAACTTTCCGAAACCGATGTTGACGGTTCGGCTTTCTATTCTTCTTTGTTTTTCTCTTTCCATTCGTTTTCAGCTTCAACAAGTGTGGGTTATGCCATTCCCAAAGTTCTTCTAACGTCTTAAAGTCACTTGGAACTGGATTGCTTCCGCTAAATGCTTCATCAGGCGTCATTGGCAAATAATGCTGAAAATAGCTTTCACTTGTTCTACGTGGGTTATGAGCTAGAATACTGTCAAAGTATTTTGTCCCATAATTATAATGGTGTGAGTGAATAAAATTATCCCAACTTTCTCTTACGGTTTCTTCGTCTCGAATATCAATGATTTCAAACTGCTCCATATTACGCTCATCTCTCGTTCCCCAAGCTTCATTAAGTAGTTTTATTGCTTCAAAGTCCGATTTTGGCGCACCGTATCCGAAAATCGTTACTCTTTTTGTTGATTTAGAATTTAGCCACGTTTTCAGCCTGTCCCATTCAATACTGACAAATTCATCAGCATTATAATTTTTTTGGTCAACTGGGTAAAGTAATCTTGTTGGTTCAAAGTAATTTCCTGTTGCCTTTGAATACCACCCTGTTGGGCCACATCTTTTTTCTTTTTTTGAATATCCTATTGCCACATTGCCGTGTAAAAAACTCAAGTATGGCATATCAGCTACTTTTCCGTTTCTTACAAATGCTTGATATAAAAATGGGTCCCAATTAAATGTTGCGATTAAATCTTTTGGTCTTAGTGACAAAACCAAATAGTCGTAAATTGTTGGTTCTTCAGGCAACTTCATATCCTTGAAATAATCAAATACTCTTGCTTCTATTTCCAAGATTTCATCTGATTTCGAAGTGTTCTTATGTAAGTTACTGTATAGTGCTTCAAAATTTTTTGCCACCAAATGTTCTGGCAACCTCTCAACAATATCTTGTAGTCCTACGACTTCTATAAAGTTGTCCATTGAAGGCAATTGCTTCCCTGTCAATTCAGGGTTTCTAATTGTCGAGGCAATACTCGCTCCTGCTCCAAGAATTACTACGTGTCCACCACCACCCATTACAGTCTTAATTCTATCTTCTTTTGTTAATGCCATTACGTGTTGTTTTTTTAAGCTGACCGCTAACTCAAAGTTCCGGAAAGTTCTCCGCCAATAACATTACTGCTTCACAAAATTTTTCGCGTAAGCAAAGTTATCGCCCTTGATTACTACCCGGTATAACCCGCTTTTAAATGCAGCGACAGAAATACGATGTTGCTTTGCAGGCATATTTTCATTGTAAATCATTTTTCCGACAGCATCAAAAATATAAACCTGCGCGGTTTCAGTTGCATCGCTAAAATTGAGGGTAATAAAGTCGGCAGCAGGATTCGGATAAACCGAAACATTTACATTATCCGACAATCGCTCATTCACCGAAACGGCAACATCTCTCGTGGTAAAATTATCTATGCAGAAAAACCCGGGCGTGTTCATTCCAAATTGCCCCACATCGCTTGAGTTGAGTTGAAACAAAAGACTGTCCGCATTGCCGAGAGAAGAAAGGTCAACCCACTTCCATGTTTTCAGAATGTAGTCCTGCAAGTTGTCGGAAAAGCGAAAATCGGCAAGATAAAAATTCACGCTGTCGCTGCTCAGAACGCCATTATGATATTTTTTAACGGTGAGCAGAAACCAGTCTTCGCCATTCGTTCCGTCAGGGTCTCCGTTAGCATTATTGGGCGAACCAAACTGCTTGCCGAAAAAATCTCCGTCATTCATACTGTAATAAGTATATGTGGAATTGGTTACATAAAATCCTTCCACAACTTTACCTGCCGCGTTGCCTGTGAGCCGGATAACCGAATTGTTTTTGCCGATTGCAAAAGTTGACGAGCCGCTATACCCGCTTCCGGCACGTGTGCTGTATTCATTGGTGTAGCCCGCAGTTACGCTGTCGCCTTTGTTGCTGTATGCCCAGCCCTTGTCCCAGAAAAAGAAATCATACATCGCATCGTAATCAACATAATTGTAAAATTCCGCATTGCCGCTTGTGAAAACAGCCCCGTAAGGTTGGTCGAAGCCGCTCCAAAACGAGTCGGACGGCAGCGTCAGGTTTTCAAAATCGGAAACGGTTTGCGCGTTCAGCGTGAACGAAAATGTTGCAACTGCGGCAACAAGAACTGATTTAAAAAAATTGTTTTTCATTGTTTATTGATTTTATGATTAGAAAATGGTTTGTTAAACTGAAAAGCGACACCGCCACCGTATGAGCGCATGGGCATAGGGCGAATAAGTATTACTTGGTATTCTTCGTTAAATAAATTTTCTGTTTCCGCGAAAACCGACAGCCCGCATGATTTTATTTGCAGCTTTTTTGACAGCCGGATGCTTGCAATATTGTATCCGTCAAGGGCTTCAGAATTATCGGTAGCCGTATAGCGAATACCTGTATAATTATGCCGGTAAGTAAGATTAAACCCTTTATATTCAACTGAAAACTTGGCGTTTATTTTCCATCTCGGAACATAAATTAATTGCTTGCCAACCGAAGCATCGTTAGCGGTCTTAGATTTTTCATTGGTTGAAACCACATAACTGGCGATAGATGAAAGTGTAACTTTTATTTTGTTTACATGGTATGTCAAAACAATATTTGTTTCTAAACCACGGCTCCACACTTTCATAATATTTTGTGGTGTCCAGTAGCCTTGTGTGGGCAGCCATACTATCCAGTTGTCTATGTTGCGGTTGAAAAATGCAGGTTCAAATGAAAATGAAAAAACTTCATTTTTGGTATGAGAAAAAATTCTTAGCCCTATATCTTCACTAAAGCCGCTTTCTGCAACAAGGTCGGGATTACCACCCGGAGCCCAATACAAATCGTTGAAAGTTGGCACCCTGTAAACACGCGACAGGCTTGCTTTTAACCACAGCCATCTCAATATTTTTAAATCAGTGCCTGCCGAAAAAGTAAAAGGCACAAATTCTTTTTCAATCAGCTCTTGCCGTGCCGAAAGGCTCGCTGAATATTTCTTATTTACAGAAGTAAACCTGTAAGAACCAAAAAACGCAAACTGGTTTCGTTGTGGGCGGTTTGGATAGCCATCGGCTAATGCCTGTACATAAGTATTGTTAACGCCAAAGTTTAAAAAATGCGAAGTATTAATATTGATTTTGGTTTCGGCTTCAGTAATTATTGATTGCGAGCGGCTGTAGGCTGAATAATTATATGCGGCATCAGCGTAAGTAAGGTTTTCATCAAAGTAAGCTGCACGAATAAAAAAACTTTTTTGCTTTTCAGAAAATTGCCATTCAGATGTTACACGATAGCTTTCATCTTTTTGATTAGACTGATTGCTTGCCTGCAACATCGTGGGCGGAATATTCCTGTCGGCATATTGATACCAAAAAAGTAAATTGAGCCGTTGCTTTTTATTTATCAGGAAAAAATTTTCAGACAACGCGCTGTATTGTTTCAGCTCGGCATTGGTTTGCTTCACTTCAGCATTTTCAGGCAGAAATTATTTTTAGCATTGTTATGCGAAAATTTCAATGCGGAAATCCATTTCGGCTTGCTGATTTCAAAAGACACTTTTTCTTTAAATGTGCCGAAACTGCCTGCCTCAAAACTTGCAGCGGCAGTAATGCCTTTATCAAAAACAGGAATGCTGTTGAGGTGTATTGTGCCGCCAATAGCTCCGCTTCCCCATAGCGCGCTCGTGCCGCCATGCTGAATTTTTACATTATTGGTTAACCCGGCAGGCACAAGCGAAAAATCTAACTGCCCGTTCATAGGGCTGTTAATGTTAAACCCGTTCCAAAGCGTTACCGTCTGGCTGGCGCTGCCCCCCCGGAACGAACTGGTGGCAAGGCTTCCAAGCCCGTAAGTTTTTATGAATATGCCGCTTTCATTAATCAGTAAATCGCTAAGATTATCGCCATCAAATTGCTCAAGTGTTTCACTGTCAAAATTTTGAACTTTTGTTCCGGTAGAAAAATTTTCAAGACGCGTATCATTCACTATAACTTCCTGAATATTCAGCGTAGTATCACTTTCACTTACTTGCGAAAAAACAAAGACAGGCAGCATCACAGAAACAATTATTGCAGCCGGTTGAACTTTGTTTAAACGATAGAAGCTATATGTACTTTCAGAAAACATTAATGTGCTGCGGCATTTTAAGCTGAATAAATTTATATTTCAAAGCAACGCCAATACACAACAGAAAATAGTATTAAGGCAGGAAACAGCAACACATCATTAAAAATGAATCATCAGCATTTCCACCAATTGCCTTTTTTCCCGAAGGTGTTGATGTTGTGCTACAAGGCAGGTCTTCTGACTTTTCCGATTCTTGCTTCCTTCCCATTCCGAAAACTATCGGAACAGTGGAACAGAGGTATTTGGCAAGAACACAATTTTGTTTTCTGAAAAAACAAAATCGGAATTACAGCAGCGGGCACTGTCCCGGAATTTCACCGGAGTTCCCTATTATTCCGGCCTAAGCCGGAAACCGAGTAACAGTGCAAATGTATAACCAAAAAAACGAAAAATGCAAATGGCTTTATGTAGCGGATGTTGTTTTTCACCGTTTCACCAACAGCAAGCATAATTATCAAACATAAGAATGCAAAAATGCTTTGTATATTCAAACCATAAAAATCATGCATCATGAAACTATTGGTTGCTGCCCTTATAGTTGCCCTAATGGTTGGTTGTAGTAAATTTGATAATGCTAACGATAGCCAAATATCCTATACGGTTGATAATACTTCATCGGCAATAAATTCTGACAGCCCTTTTGTGCTTTATTCCTATCCCAACCCATTCAGAAACAATTTGATGATAGGTGTTAGTGTGCACGAAAAGTCAAAAGTTTCCATATCGTTTTCCAATAAAAAAGGTTACTTGCAAAAAGTGGTCGATAATTATGAGGTTGAAACAGGCCAGAGTATATTCAATATGTATTTCAACAATCCCGTTTCGGGGACTTACTTGTGTGAAGTAGTAATAAATGATGTTGTTGAGCGGTTGGAATTTATAAATATGTAATCATGAAAGGTTTTCTGTTGGTTTTGGGCATGTTGTATGCCACACTATGTTTCGGGCAATCATTTTCTTTAGTGTCTTTTGCTCATTTCAATTCAACATTTATAGGCTTAAAGTCAAAAAAAGAAATCCATAATGATGTTCAGCTAAATCCGTGGATTGGATTTAGTGCCGGCATTACCGGAGGCTTCTATTTAAAAAAACATTCGAGGCTTGATGTAACAGTTTCATTTAAGCAAACAAGAAACCAAGGCAACCCCATTCAGTTTACAAATATTATGGGCGAAAAAACAGGAGCTTTAGAAAACATAACAATCGTAAATTATAATACGGTTGGAACAACTTATAATTATAAATTTCCTTTCAACTTGTCGGTTGGCAGCGGGCTGAATCTCAACATTCTTGGGAATGCCAAAACTAAAATTAAAGTGCCCGAAGATATGTTTGGTAATCCTGTTACAGTTCATGGAATGCCCTTGGAAAATAAATTCAACAATTATAGTTTCAGGCGATTCAATATAGCGATACCTGTAGTAGTAAGCTATGAAGTAAAACGTTTTTTATTTTCTCTGAATTTTGAAAAAGGAATGCTCAGCAGGGTTAAACACTCGGAAATAAAAGAACGGGAAAACACCTTGTCATTGGGCATTGGCTATATGCTGATAAAAGCGGAATGATTGCTTCAAAAAATTGACAGGTACCCCCTAATGCTTACAGCGAATGATGTAAAATGAAAGCCATTTAATACGTTTAGTTTAAAACTGCCGTTAATGTTTCTGATTCAATATTTTCATGTAATTTTAAGTATGAGGGTTAATTTTTTACTTTTCCTGCTTTTACTCATAAATACTGCAAGCTCATACTCACAATGTGTAATTGACAATAGCAATACTAATTATATTTTTCCTTCAAATCAAGATATTCCTTGTGTTCAAAAAGGCGTTTTCTTCTCTCAAGTATTTCAATTTTTTTCAAATGACACGATTCCCGAACTGGGAAATGACTCTATAATAATAACCTCTGTAAGTGGATTGCCTTCGGGTTTGTCATTAACATTTAACCCACCGGGAGGTTTTCGCTATGGTTCGGGTCATGCATGTGCAATTATAGAAGGCATTACAACTGCTTCTAATGGCTGCTACCAAATCAGGTTTAATGCAGACCTTTATGTCTCAGGTGTTCCTCAACCATTCCCCATAGATGTTTTAGGGGGATTAAACATGAGGTTAAAAGTCATTTCCCAAGGGCAATCGTGCCCGAGTTTTTGCCCTACCACTTCAACTTATAGTCTTGACAGCAAGTTTGAGCAAGATTGCATCGGGGCAATTAAAGTTTGTGAACCTAACACAATTTCTGTTTCAGCGAGAAACGGAAATGGTTTTATAAATGATTTACCTGATAGCACCTGTCTCAAGAATAACGAAACCAATTCAGCATGGTTTTATTTTGATGTTGATAGCGCAGGTGATGTTGTTTTTGCCATATCTTCACAATACACAAACGCCAATATAGATTTTGATTTTATTGTGTACAAAACTCATAGTTGTGATGAGATAATAAATAATTTGATTTCTCCAATTAGATGTAATTATGCAGGTTCTGTTGGGAATAATGTATATACAGGCTTAATGTATGGTGAAACAGAAGTTACTTCAGGTGTACAAGACAATCAGTTTCTGGCACCGCTTCAAGTGCAAGTTGGAGAACGATATTATGTTATGATTAACCGATTTTCTACAAGTGGATCCGAATACGGATTTTCTATTGATTTTGCAGGTACTTCAGCAAAATTTAGTAATGACACATTGGCTAATCCTGTAAAGAGCCAATTGGTTAGCCATAAAACATTAAATCCTCAAAGTATACGATTTACCTTAAATGGCTCGCTCAACTGCTCAAACGCAAGTACCAATCCATCAGACTACTCTATCATCGGTCCCTCTGTAATAAATATAGATTCAATTGCAATAAATTGCCCACAAAATACTCCTGTAACAAATATTGATGTTTTCTATAGTGGAACATTTCTTAATCAGGAAAACTATTTTTTTAAAATGAGTAATTCTTTTGATGCAATTGTTACCAATCCTCTTTCATCTTGTGGAAAAACTCATGTTGTTAGCGATACGGTATATCCATTTCTTGCTCATGTAATAAATATTGATTCTTTAGGTTTTTCAATATCCCCCATAACACCGTCAAGAAATGAAAATTATTATAGCTATGAAATATACACGTATCCAGAATCACCATATGTTTTTATATATGATGAAGATGATTTTTCAATAGATATTATAAATAAGATTATTCAAGCACATAGCGCAGGTGAAAAGGAAATATGTGTGGTGGCATGGAATAGTCTGTATTCTGATACACTTTGCAAAACAATTGACGTTTTATCCAATATTTACGACAAAGCTATCTACAGTAATTTCAATATTTACCCCAATCCATTTAGTGATAAAACAACAATTACATATACACTAAATAAATCTTCTATTATTCAACTAAGTGTTTATGATATTATGGGGAGGGTTTTGTTACAAGGAACTCCTGAAATGAAAACTATTGGTAAGCATGAAGTATTATTCAGCAATAAGAATGCTAAAGGAGTAATGATAGTTGAGTTATCAATTGACGATAACAAAATAGTTAAACGATTAATAAAAACGGAATAACTCCCTTAATTATTCATCAGTAATTTCCCCGGGCATTTATTACACGAGTGTAATTACAGATTTAATCGCCAATAATTCCGCTTAAAACAAATATTTTTGCGGAAACAAAAAATTACAGATGGGACGCGCGTTTGAATACCGGAAAAACAGAAAAATGGCTCGCTGGGATAAAATGGCTAAAGCCTTTACCCGCATTGGAAAAGATATTGCTATTGCCGTAAAAGCTTCGGGCACCGACCCCGATAATAATCCCCGCCTGCGCAGCGCCATTCAAAATGCCAAGATGGTAAACATGCCAAAAGATAAGGTAGATGCTGCCATTAAAAGGGCTTCTTCTAAAGACGAAAAAGAATATCAGGAGGTGGTGTATGAAGGTTATGGTCCCAATGGTGTAGCCTTTATGGTTGAATGCGCTACCGATAATCCTACCCGCACGGTATCAAACCTGAGAGTATATTTTAATCGCGGGGGCGGCTCGCTGGGCACATCGGGATCGGTAGAATATTTGTTCGCTCATAAAGGTATTTTTCGCTTCCCTGCCGAAGGTGTTGATATAGAAGAACTGGAATTAGACCTGATTGATTTTGGGGCGGAAGATATTCTGGTAGAAGAAGGGCAGGTAGTGGTTACGGTAACTTTTACCGATTTTGGAAAAATGTTTAAAGGCCTTGAGTCTAAAAACATTAGCGCCAGTTCAGAATTACAAAGAATACCTTTAACCTTTAAAGAGCTTACTGAAGAAGAAGCCGATGCGGTGGTAGAACTGATAGATAAAATTGAGGAAGATGATGATGTGCAGGCGGTTTATACCAATATGCAGTAGACTCTTCGGAAAATGTGCGTTGTCATCCTGAGCTTCCCGAATCGAGTTCGGGACAAGTTATCGAAGGATAGTGCGTAGCCTGCCCAAAATGGGTCGACAGGCTCACCATGACAAACGCTCATCAAGTGCAGAACGTTATTTTCCGAAGAAGTAAAATACACCCTGACTATAAAAGCACAAAAGCCCGATGGTATTTACCATCGGGCTTTTTATCTCGGAACAATTAATTGCAATTATTTTCTGTTGCCTGCTGCTACAAAATCTCTTACAGGCGAGCCGGTATAGATTTGTCTCGGGCGGCCAATAGGCTGGTTTTGCTCTACCAATTCTTTCCATTGTGCGATCCATCCCGGCAGGCGGCCCAATGCAAACAACACCGTGAACATATCTACAGGGAAGCCCATTGCGCGATAAATAATACCTGAATAGAAATCTACATTCGGATACAATTTTCTTTCTACGAAATATGGGTCTTGCAAAGCTGTTTCTTCCAGTTTTTTAGCAATTTCTAAAATAGGGTCGTTTACGCCCAGTTTGTTTAATACATTATCGCAAGCCGTTTTAATAATTTTAGCTCTTGGGTCGAAATTTTTATAAACCCTGTGTCCAAAGCCCATTAAACGGAACGGGTCGTCTTTAGATTTTGCTTTATCAATAAATTTCTGAACATTACCGCCATCGGCTTTAATTGCCTCCAGCATTTCAATTACTTCCTGGTTAGCGCCACCGTGTAATGGCCCCCATAATGCAGCGATACCCGCAGCTACCGAAGCATATAAATTAGATTGTGACGAACCCACTAAACGCACCGTAGAAGTAGAGCAGTTTTGCTCATGGTCGGCATGAAGAATCAACAGCTTATTCATGGCATCAACCAAAACGGGGTCGTTTACATATTCTTCGGTAACATGCCCAAAAGCCATGTATAAGAAGTTCTCTACGTAACCCAGATTGTTTTTAGGATAGTTTACCGGATGCCCCACGGCTTTTTTCATCACCATTGCCACCATAGTAGGCATTTTGGCCAACAAGCGGTGTATGGTTAGTAATTTTTTATCGGTAGGACGATTAGGATCTAATGACTGCGGGTAAAAAGAAGACAATGAAGATACCAGG
>CAYSGX010000047.1:9870-12842 GCA_964430605.1 uncultured Chitinophagaceae bacterium | reverse complement strand
AGCTCCATAAGATGCAGCCGAATCGGGTAAAACAGGGTACTGTTGCAACCACAGGTCGTTTCCGTTTTGGTCAACTTTGCCAATTACCGAAACGCCCGCACCAAAATTATTACTTGAGCCTACCGTTAATATGTTGCCATCTCGGGCAATTTGCGGAATAACAGTGGCATTGGGCAATTCATAATCCCAAAGAAAATTTCCTGTTCCATCAATTTTAAAAAATCTTTTATTTCCTGAATTCCCTAAGCCAACAATAAAACCACCATCTTTTGAATTTGTAATTGTAGTGGAATAAAATGAAGTAGAGTCATAATAAATTTTTTCCCAAAGAATATTTCCGTTACCATCTAACCTCTTTATTAATAGGTTATGTACTGAATCTATATTATTGTAATTGTGCGGGTTCATGGTATATATAAAGCCCCCATTATCAGTAGTATCTATTGCTACATTGCCAAGCAAGCCTTGCCCGGGTTTGTTTTGAAATGCGTGCACTCGTTTCAGCCAAATCTTTTGTCCGTTTGCATCGGTTTTTAACACCACTCTGTTTTGGTGATTAGCTGAATCGGCAATGCCAATACCTAAAATATAATAACCGCCATCTTGTGTAATTACGGAATGAGTAAATGAGTAAATGGAATCATGGTCAGCTTTCCAAAGAATATTTCCATTGGCATCTAGCTTCATAATACGTGTTTCTTCACCAACAAGATTTATACCGGTTGTAAGAAATGTACCATCGGCATTTTGATAAATGGTAGTAATGCCCATCATTTTATCGGGCGATAATTTTTTCTGCCAGCCATTAACTTGGCCTGATGCAATTTGTAACCCTATAATGCATAGCATCAATAGCGTTTGAAATAATTTGTTGCGTTTCATATTTATTTTTTTTGGTGATTACATAATTATTAAGCAATTAGTTGGCTATCACTTTACCTCTGCCAATTATTTTTCCTTCACTGCTTATTTCAAAAAAGTAAATACCGTTGCCGAAGCCTGAACGGTCTATGGTAAACCGATTGGTATTAAAGGCTTTTTGTTGTTTTACTTTTCTTCCGTTTATATCATACACCGTAAGCTGCATTTCCCTGAAATTTTCACCTTCAACCAAAATAGTTGCCTGTTCGGTAAACGGATTGGGATAAGCGGATATATGCACTTCTTTTTCCGCATATAAATTTTCAATACCTGTAAAAGTCAATTCGCCAATTTGAACTGTTGCCGTGTTCGTAATTACGGGTGTGTTGTAATCAAAATAAATTGCCGCGTTATTGTTGATTACAGTGCCGTTAGCATTATTCTCGCGCTGCTTTATTTTAAACTTCACAAAACCCTGACTGCCCGTTTCGTCTGTTGCGCTGTCGGGAAGATAGATGTTGTTAAACAGAAATTCTATCACGTTGCTGCTCAGAAAATTCATTTCAAATTTGTGGCTTGCTACACCCACTTTAATGGAAGCGGGATTAAGGTATGAAGCTAATGTATCCACCAAACGAACAGTGTAAGCAGTGTCCGTTCCTGTATTTTGAAACGTGATAGTGTATTCCAATTCCGTTGTGCTGTCAATCAGGTGATTTGAGCCTGCGCCTTCGGGCAGCACGTATTTTGCGTTCGGATCATACGAAGCCGTTACAAGTGCGCAAAGCGTGTAATCAAAACCATAAAAACCGTTCACGGGAAACTGGTTGATAAAACCTGTGCTGAACGCTCCGATATCATTTGTTCCCGCAGCTTCGATAGCGGCAGTGGTGAATTTTGAATATGGGTTAAAATCCGTTTGCGGAACAGTAGCCCGCCATGTTGCCCCATTGGCTTTCAGCTTGCGGATAATTTCTGCGCCTGCGGGCAGTTGCACAGCCTCTTTTACCAGTATTACATTGTCTTCAATCACAATCATTTCCTGCGGAATATTCATATCTCCCGCGCCTTTATTTTTAAGCGTAAATTCCACGCTGTCGGCAGCGGCATTGTAAACAGCCATCATCTGCAAATCAGATTGATCCCAAAGCGGGGAAACGCTATATACGGTATCGCTGTATGCGTGCGCATTGAAACAAAGTGTCCTGTCTATAAGGTCGAGATTAATTATCGGGTGATAGAAAATTTTAAGCGTTTCTTTTTGCATCACACCCAAATTCTGCACAGGAAAAGTAAACGTGTTTCCGTTTTGCGCAGTCCACGCCACGCTTGCGGAATCAACCACTAAATTGGTGTCTAACTCCACTTCAATGTAGCCTGTAAAAACATCTGTTCCGATATTTTTATATTCCAAAGTGTAAACAAAAGCATGGGGCATGAAAAGCGGAATACGGGTTTCTGCACTCATCACGATATACGGACTTTGCAGAATGGCATTGTAGCCAAACGAAACAATCGTATCGGCATTAAGAGGCAAAGTAATTACAGCAGGATTGCAGGCAGATTCCGCCCAATAAGGCGAAATACTTTCGAGCGAAACATCGTAGATTCCCTCATTTATACCCAATGAATAGAAGCCCGAATCGTTTGTTGTGGCAATGAACGTATCTGTCGCATTTGCAAGCGTGATGTTGGTAATAGTAATAAACGCTGGTTCGCTGCTGTCGCGCAAGCAATTATTATTTGCGTCATCGTAAACATAACCTGTAATGGTGCTTGGATATGCGCGACCTGTGCTGTCAGTTTTTATCGCCCACGTAAATTCTGGCGAGAAAGAGTGACCGCCAATGAAAAAACCTTTATCGCTTGTTTGTATAAATCTTGGGGAAAATTTTCTGCCTTAACCAAAGTTTGAAAGAGGTAATGTAGCCGTTGATAAAACATTTCCAATAGTATCTGCTTCGTGCAGTAAAAGATTAGTTGTTTTTTCATTGTTTGTCAGAAAAGAAGATAAAATTTCAAAATTCCCATTGTCCCTTGTCAACAGATAAGACAGTGTCGCTGAATCAGGCAACGGAGGATAGTTTTGTGTCCATAGTGGGTTTCCGTTT
>CAYSGX010000047.1:0-9860 GCA_964430605.1 uncultured Chitinophagaceae bacterium | reverse complement strand
CAATTTTTGTAATGTATGGATTCCCATTGTTTGTTCCATACACTAAAATATTTCCGTCTTGTGCAAGCGTTGCGTTGCAATAGGTGCTGTTGTTGATGTCGTATTGCCACAGAAAATTTCCCGAAGCGTCCACTTTGTAAAGGCGTTTTGGGTGCGCGCTTGAAATCACTTGCATAACAGCGAGAAAACCTTCGTCTGCCGTGCTGTAAAGATTCGCAGGATAGCTGCCTGCACCTGTGTAATAGTTTTGCCAAACAATATTGCCTGTGCTGTCCAAGCGAATTAAAGCAAGTGTGCTGTTTATAGCAGAACACGCCACTACAAAACCATTGTTGTTGGTAGTATCTATTGCCTTATTACCAATTGATGACGGACTATCAACAGGAATTATGCTTTGCCATAGTTGTTGTCCTGCGCTGTTTAAGTGAAGCAAAACAAGACTATCATTGGTTGTTGCTCCAGGTTGATATTGAAACATGCCTACCAAACCGAAGTCGCCATTTCGCGCTTTGGCAGAAGCGATACCTAAATCGAAAACAGAGGCATAAGAAATTTGGGCAATCGTTTGTCCGCTTGCAGAAACTCGCTGTAATCGAGCTCCCTCCGTATTCAGATTGCCTCCAATTATCACAAAACTTTGGTCGGGCTGCTGATATACAGATGTCGTAATAAAGTAATTGTTGCCTTGCGCAATTTTTTTCGCCCAGCCTTGTGCGTAGCTTGTTGCGAATTGTACTCCAACAAAGCAGAGTGTCAAAAGCATTTGAAATAGTTCTTTGCGTTTCATATTTATTGTTTTTTAGGTGATTACAGATTTTTTGACACAACAAAATTCTGATAAGCGCCTCTCGTAAAAAAGGTCAAATATTTCTATTTATCGAAAAAAATAATCTTGATAAAATAATAAATGATATAATTTTACAGTAATTATAGTATTATATTTATCGAAAAAAATGAAATTAATCAAAAGCAATTTATACAAACTCTTTCATTCGCTGTCCGATTCAGAGTTAAAAGAATTAGATAAAGCGGTTAATTCTATGTTTTTTAATTACAGGGAAGAAGAAAAGCGACTGTTTGAATATCTGCTGAAAAACAAAAACAGCAACAACGAAAAGCTGTTTGAAGCAACAGAAGTTTTCAGGCATGTTTTTCCAAAGCAAAAAACAGACCTTGCCAAGCTACGGCATGTAATGACATACCTTACACGTATAGTAAAGCGTTATCTCTTAATTAACGAAATAGAACAGCATGAAGTGCAGAAGCGATTGTTGCTTAGCCATTCGTTCAGAAAAAGAAATCTCGAAAAATTATTTCTTTCAGAATATGAAGAAGCTACCAATCATATACAACAACAGGCTCCGCTAAGTCCTGAATTATATTTTTATCAGTTGCAACTGCACACGGAATATTATGCCTACTCAATTACAAACAAAAGAGCTAAAAATGAAGATTTACAAATACTTTCTGACGATTTGGATTCGTTTTATATCATTCAGAAACTAAAACACGTATGCAATGCTTTATCGTACAAAAACATTTTTAAAACAGCACATCAGCCGCAGTTAGCGCAAGAATCGCTGGCGTTGATACGGCAAAAGAACATGTTGAAAAATCCTTTGGTAAACCTGCTGTATTGTAACTACAACTGCCTTAACGAACCCGACAACGAAGCACATTTCATTAAGCTGAAACAATCGTTGCTTGCCGATGCGCATAAAATAGAAGTAAAAGAACTGAAAGATATTTTTACGCTGGCAATCAACTATTGCATTAAGCGGCTGAACACAGGCGGACAAAAATATTTTCACGAAGTATTTGACATTTACAAGGCAGGGCTTGCCATTTCAGTATTTGAAGAATCGGGACATTTGTCGCCATTTACTTATAAAAATATTACAGCAATAGCTATCGGGCTGAAAGAATACAAATGGGCAGAAACTTTTATTGAAAACTATAAAAGCCGTTTGCACAAAGAATACAGGGAAGATTTTTATGCGTATTGCCTTGCGCGTTGCTGCTTTGCCAAAGCAGATTACAATAAAGTTACCGACCTGCTGCAAGAAGCTGAAATCAGAGAGCAGTTTACCGATTTAGATGCTCGCGTGCTGCTTATTAAAACCTATTATGAGTTAGATGAATTTAACCTGATAGATTATGCCGTAAGCAATCTGAAACAACAACTGAAAAGAAAAAAGTTGCAAACCTATCACGAAGCGGTTTATAAAAATTTTGCCAAAATGATAAGCCGCTTAATTCATTTAAGACAATATGATAAAAAAGCAAAGCAGTTATTTAAAGAAGAATTAAATAAAATGAATGCTGTTGCAGAAAAAAGCTGGCTGTTGTCGAAAATACAATAAGCTATATAGCAACCATTATTTACAACCGCTGAAACTCAAATGTAGGATATCCTTTCTTTCCTTGCCTGTTATAAAAATCAATAAAATGAAGTTTATAATAACTTCCTTCGGCATCTTTAATGATGTAATTAATATTAGAATACACAAGGTATGAGTTGGCATCAAAATCATATTCCTTCCAGTTGTATCCTATTGCATCTATATTGTTAGTGTATGTTTTGTTGATGGCATATTCCAAATCTATATTTTCAAAAGCTATTGTAGTGTCGGCAACAGCTACTGTATTATACCGGTTCAGCAGGCAGCCTGTAACCAAATAAGGTGTTGGAGGTTCTGAATTATAGAAAATATAGGTGTATTGCGTAAAGGCTAAATCCCATGTGTTTTTTGCGGGTTCAACCTGTATGCTTTCTGCTTTGTCATTATTAAACGAAACGAAAGTAAAATTATAACCGGCATTTTTATTTACTGTGTAGGTAACTTCATTTTCGCCATTTAATGCAGCAACTTTAATAATGTATTTTTCACCATCAACCTGCAGCAACTGAATTTTTCGAAATCCTAATTGTTGCCCCTGTTCATTATACCCCCTGTCTATTAAATAAACATGATTGTTGTTGCGCCAATCGCCTATTGCGGTAGCATCTAAATTGCCATTTGGATTATCCCATTTTCTCGAACCTGAATAGTCTGAAATCTTAAATGTTTCTGAAAAATTGGTTGATAATGTATTATAGGCAAACATGCTTTTGGCAGAATTCAATATTACGGCATATCCGTTAGGCGTAGTTTCAAAAGCTAAATCCCATTCGGTTTTTAAATTTTTGCCTACCATTTTATTGGTTTTTAAATCAAAATATACCTGCCATTTATAATCTTCTTCCATTTCTATTTCGGCAGTAAGCACATCGCCCGCTTCGTATGGAGCAACGGGCAATTCTTCTTTATAACAGGAAGCGAAAAAGAGTAATGCTAAAGCACTGTACCAAAGTTGTTTCATTATAAATTTTTATTTTGAGGATAGTATTCGCAAAAGACAAGACGATTGTTGAACGGGTCTGTTATTTCCATAATTGGCGAACCCCATGAAGACACTCTTAAAGACAAATCGTAGTAGTTGTTTTTTCCCGGTTGCAGCTTTTTATAATATTCATTCAGATTACTGATATGAAGAAATACTTTTAATCCCGGGCTGCCATCGTTATAGTGTTCAGATAAGTGCAAGAGTATTCTGTTCATTTTTATCGGAAAATATGCCGGGCTATCAGCAGTTTCATCTATAAGCCAATCTGTTTTGAATCCCAGCCATTCTATATAAAATTTATAAGCCTGTTCAACATTGAATATTCTTAAAACAGGCACTACAGGCTGATGTACTCTTTTATATGTTCTTTTCACAGGTTTCTTTGTCATAAATTTTAAACGGCTTCATTAATCAGAAACAATGCTGTAAGCTGTAGTTGGGCAATGGCAACTGCCTGCTGAAGATTGTAAAATTCTTCTCTGTCAAACACCATTCTTATATCCTTGTGCATTGTGCGTAACACTAACCCTTCGCTGTTATCGGGCAAATAAACCACGGCATCATCAAAATGTATTTTTGAAATAGCCGCTGAAAAATTTTCAAATTGACTGTAAGAAAAACTAATAAGTAAGTTGTGATGATATAGATAAACTGTTTCACAATTGCTGCAAATTCCAATTTTTGCCATGCCAATTGAGCTTAGATTTTCGATATGATTACAAGCCATAAAAAAATACCTATTTACTATTGAAATTGAAATCAAGTTTTAGGAATATGGTTCTTCCTGTAGAAAAAGAAGTTGAATTTCCACCTGAAGAATGTACACCGTCAGAAACACCACCCGTAATATTCAGGCTGGTTACATTCAGCACATTTTTACTTCCTGCCGAAACACCAATACGTTTTTTCCAAAACCATTTTCCTATTGTTAAATCAAGAATGCTGTAATCTTCTATTGATGTATTGATAATTTCATTATTGCCATTCAGCGCAAAGCCATTTACAGCGCCACTGTATTTATAAAATGCTGAAACGAAAAAGTTTTGTTTGGCAAAATCATAGGTGGCATTCAATCTTATTTCAGGCGTATAGGTAAATGAGTTTACTTCCGCGCGAACTTCCGACAAACGATTGTAACGGCCTGTGTAAAGCAAGCCCGCATTGAGTGTAAGCTGTTTTATTTTCATTTCTCCGTTAGCCTGAATGCCTAATGTTTTAAAATATCCTACGTTGATATAAGAATATTCAGCGCCTGTAGTTTGCGCAAGAGAAATCAGGTTTTTTATATCGTTGTAGAAGCCGTTAATTTCGGCTTTATAACTAATCGCTTTTTTGTTGTACCCTGAAAATGTTGCTGATAGAGAGTAGTTATTAGAGTATTCAGATTTCAAATCGGAATTGCCTGCAATATTGTGATTGATATCTACAAAGTAGAAGTAAAGTTCTTTAAGCGATGGGGAACGAAACCCTCTCGCGTAAGAAAAACGTGTGGTAAAAAGATGTGCATCATTTTTTAACGGAACGGAATATTTAAGATTTGCTGATGGTATTAAAGGTGCTTTATAATCGGTGTTATAAGCATATCTCAATCCCGGACGAATAATTAAAACAGATTTAAAATTGTTGTTTTTCACATGCTGCAACGGGCGGTATTCAGCGCTGGCAAATACTGCATAATCGCCAATAACCTGTTCCGAGTCTTTTATTCTTTTACCATAAGTAGTTTCATAATTAATATCATATCCGGCTTCATAATTAATAATGGCATTTGGGTTGGAAGTGGCATAAGATGCTCTGTTGTTAAGCAATGTAAAATTGCTCGTATCCTGGTCTCCGGGAGTTGCACTCAACTCTTCAGATAAAGTGGTAAGGTCTTTATAAAAAGTATTTTTTATCCTGTTGTAATGATTGTAAGCGACTAAGAAATTAATATTTTTATGCTTTGCCACTTCGCCTGAAAGAAACAGGGCATTATCAATTCTTTTGGTTTTGTAAGTATCGTCAAATGCTGTTTTTCCATAAGGCGCACGCGGAATACCACGATTATAAATAGTTTCGTCAAAATAATTTCCCCTGTAGTTTAAAGACAAGTTTTTAAATCTGAAAATATATTGCGCTTCAGCAAAATATTGTTCTCTCGGTTTCCACTGGTTGTATCGCCCGCTATCTGCCGGTTGCGCTTTAAAATCAAGCGATATAAGATTATCTCCGGGATTCCATCCGTCAAAAAAATTGCGGCCGCCTGAAAACAAAACGGTATGTTGTTTATGATGAAGCCCTAATCTTGCATTAATATTATAGTTGCCTGTGCTTTCGTAAAAAGTTTGAAGCGCGGTTTCAACTGTTTTCGTTTGCGCTTTTTTGGTTATAAGATTGATGGTTCCTGCCAAAGCATTGGTACCATAACTTACACTCATAGGACCTTCTATAATTTCTATCCGCTCAATATTATTCAGGTTTATTTGCGACAAATCAATATTGCCGTTTTGCCTGCCGATAATGGGAACATTGTCTATCAGGATTTTTACATTCTCGCCCGATATACCCTGTAAGCTCATGCTGCTGCCTAGAATATTATCGTAAGAAAGACGCACATTCAACTCGTTGGTCAATACATCTTTCAGGTTTACGGCAGCCATCGAAGCAATCTTTTTTTCGTCTATCACACGAACTTTATGTACTGATTTTTCCGCGCTTCCCGGGGCATATTGGCCTGTAACCACTACTTCATCAAGTCTTTTTAAACCGGGTTGAAGCTTGTATGTTTTGCTTTGCGGTTTTGAAAAAAGCGTATCAATAATATTCTCATACCCTACATGGCTGATTTGAAATATCAAAGGGAAATGGTCGTCAGGAATATTAAAAGAAATTTCACCCTTTTCATTGACAATATACACCGTGTTGCCTGTGAAATTTTTATTGAGAGATTGTATTTGTATGGTAACATCAGGTAATGGTTTCCCTTGTTCTCCGGATACAATTTTTACTTCCTGTGCATTCAAAACCGAAACAACCAGTACAATAAAACAGGTAAATAAGTTACGCTTGTTGTTCATCATCATTCAATTATTTAACAAGCGGTATCAGCTTTTTATAATAATAGGCAGTCAGGATTAACGTAAGCGCCAACAACAATCCTGTTTCAATATTTTCCGACATGCGGTTGTCCATAAACAAGTGCAGCGTAAAAATATTTACCGCCACAGGCAATAAGGTAAGCAAACCTAAAAGGCGGGTTTTAGGGATTAACATTAATACACCCGACAGTATCTGGAACACTCCAATCATATAGAAAAAACCGCTTTGCCTCATTGCCTTCATAGTAAGTTTAAATGAAACAGGCTTGTCATATTTGTCTGTATTCACGGCTTCTATCAACGCGGTATTATCTGTAATACGAGCGGGCTTTGGAATATATTTTTTCACTCCGGCATTAATAAAAAATAATGCTAAGGCAATGGTGAAAACTGCATGGGTGTATCCTAATATTTTTTCTTTAGTCATTATAAAAGTTATTTTCTTGTTGTCAATAATTTTCCGTCTTTATAAAGATTTATATTCTTTTCAATCGCTTTCATTTGCAGTTTCAGGTTTCCGTCTCTGCCCACAATGCTCAATATGGTGCGCATCAAAAATCCTTCTGTAACCGACTTTTCAGTAATTACAACTTTAGTGATGTTATCATCAATTTGCTGAAAAATAAATTTCCAGGTGCCTCTCATGCCAAAATCACTTTTTATCATGTTTACTTCCATGTATTGCTCATGCTCTTCACCAGCTATTTCCAAATAAATGTTGCCTGTATAACCTGTGTTTTCAATCCACTTTTTTCTGCCTGTTTCATCGGTAGGCAATATTTTTACCGATTTCACTTCATGCCGGCTCAATGAATAAGCTTCAGTATCACTCAAAATATTCCATATCGTTTTGCTGTCAGCATTGAAGGTTTTAGAAATTACCCCTTCATACTCGGGAGCAGATAAAATGCCTATAGCTGAAATAAGTACCACAAGAGCTACAACAACAAATAATATGGCATGAACAGTGGTTTTCATCGGAATTTTAATTGCTTTGGTGTAAGATTTCTTTATTCCAAAGCCATGAAGTATGGCTTAACAGTATGAATATAAAAAGTGTAATAAGCAACAACATTATCTGGCTTAAATCTTCTTTCTTTCCGGCTATTTCTCCTATCATGTGCATCAGGTTGGCCGAGGCATAAATCATTGACAGTACAAGATTGGCAACCCTTATTTTTTGATTGTCATAATAAGTAAGCGCAATTACATAAAGCAACGGAAGAAAATGAAACAAACTTCTTATTATGAGAATACTGTTTGGCACTTTGCCCGCAGCATTGGGCATTGTAACATCTACTCCGTAGAAAATACCGCTTACGTGATAATTAAAATGGAGTATCATGCACACAATCAGCAACAACCAAAACAAAATTATTTTCTGAAGATGGTTCATGTTTTTTACGATTTGTTGAGATACTCTTTTATGATTTTGCTGATGCCTTCTTTTTGCTGAACCTCATTTAATGAAGCAGTTTCTTTTGCAAAAGCAAACAGTTTTTGCCACAATACTTTATCATCTACTTTTTTCTCAAACTTTAAACTTTTGTTTTCGGCATACACTTCATCCCACACTTGTCTTGCCAGTGTCCAGTACTTTTCATTGCCGCTCCACCATTTTATGGCAGGCTGGCAATCATAGTTTCCGGGAGTAAAGCTTTCCATACCTTTTTCGTTACACAACAACTTATCCATCCCGTTTTGCCTCAATATTTTTTTGTTGTCCTGCTCTAAAAACCAGCCGTTGTTTTTAGTTATTTCAATATGGCTTTTTCTGTATATCACATTATAATCATCGCGCTTGGTAAATTCCCTTCTCGGCAGTGGAGAGTAGCAGCCGCCCTGCCAGAAATGCCTCCCGTCCACATGCACCCATGTGCCTGTAGCTTCATATCTTGGGCTGTCATCTACCTGATATACTTTTTGTGTCCACTGTCCTTTCACTTCTTCTTTGCTCAGCACAATTTTATTCCACTCATTGTCTTTATAGTATGAAAGCAATTCGGTGTTTTCATATACCCAGTCCTGTCTCCAGTGCTTTACTATCATGGTATCATTCACAATAAGTAAATGTTGCAGCAATATTTTTTTCTCGCTGTTTTCTACCACAAAAACATATTCAATACCCCATGAATGATAACGGTCATGATATTTATATGAAGTGTCTGGCGAAAATGTTTCTGCAAAATCAAAGCTTACCTTATAGCAGCCAACCATAGCCAAAATCGCCTCTCTGTCTTGCTGAATTTTATTGCCCGTACTATTTAGATTTTCTACGGAAGATATTTTTTGCTCTTGCGTTTTATTTTTGTTTTGTGCATTCAACGGTGAGTATTGAAGTCCTGATATCAGGCTTAATACCATAATGATGTAAAATGATTTTTTCATAAAATACTTTTAAAATTTGTTGAAAATTGATAGCTGCTCATTAGGCTTTACGCCAATCGAAACAGCTATCAACCTACAAACCAACCACGTTTATATTGTTCAGTTATTTTTTATTTAATACAGGTCTTTTTGATTAATACACAATAAGTTTTTGTTGCAACTGCTGAACACCGTTAGTAATATTTACGATATACATACCTGCTTCAAATTCTTTTGCTGAAATATTGTGCCTGAAAAATCCGGCAGTGTTGTTCAGTTCTGAAGCATATACCGTTTTTCCTGTTAAATCAATTACTGAAAGCGTTACTGACGGTGAAGCCTGTTCAAACGAATACAACACCGTTACATCTTTTCCTGCAACAGGATTAGGATATACCGACATGGTGGAAACATTGTTTGTTACATCATCAATTCCTACTGAAATATCAAGTTTCTCCTTAGAGAACATGAAAGAGCCTGTGCCGCCTCCTGTGAAGTCTGTAAATATTAATTTCCAGATATCTCCGTTGCCTTTTTTCACAAAATAAACGGTAGAATCGGCTATAACCCATGAGCCGCTTGTAAACGCTTTCCAGTTATATCCAATTTCGCTGATATTTTCGGTGAATACATGCGCGTCAACATCTTCATAAGTATCCACATCGGCTATTCCGTCAGCCTGCGCTACCAATACATCGGGGCTGCTCAATACGCCTGTTACGTTATAAGGCGGGTTATAATCCCATGAACCGTATTGCGTAAAAGTTAAATCCCAGTCGGCTAAAACAGGTTCTCTGCTAACTGTTGCATTGGTTTCCAGCGAATAGTAGCCGAACAATGTTCCGGGAAAGCTGTTTTTTGAAAGCGAGTGTGTTTGAGAACCGGTGCCGTCTAAATTTTCGCTGATGAAATTATAAGTGCCGCCTGAAAGGTTTTTTATCCAGAGTTTTTTGTAGCTGCCATCGGCAAGCTGAACAACATACAGCTTAATGCCCAATACGGTGTGGGTAAGAGTGTTGTATCTTGCCC
>CAYSGX010000046.1:4967-12850 GCA_964430605.1 uncultured Chitinophagaceae bacterium | reverse complement strand
CTGTCGCTCACAAACCAATTTTCGGGTGCAAACTGTACAATATGTTCCTTTCCTTCTTCGTCTATGGAATAAAACCGCACAAGCCCTTTTTCAATAAAAAAAGCGTGTTGACAAACCTGCCCTTCGGAAAGTAGAAACTCGCCTTTTTTGATTTCTTTTACCGAAACCAACTCTGCCAGCATAGGCAAATGTACTGCATTCACCAACGCTTTGTCTTTAAGGTAGTTTAAAAAGTTTTGTTTCATTCGCTCTCTGAACCTGCTTTGTTTTTATGCCTTGTGTTTCTGCTTCCGCTATTTTATTCTGCAAGAACATTCGTAATGCTCGCTAATGTATTTTATTGATTCTATGCAGAGTTCTTTTAAAACGGATAAATTGATGTCGGAAAGTTTTTTCACATAGATACAGGCTTTACTCATTTTGAATTTACCGAGGTCGGCTAACAGTTTTTCGCTTCTTTCTGTCGCAGAAAAAATGTAGAGCGAAAACGCTGCTTTTCTTGGAGAAAATCCAAGAATTGGTGCATCTCCTTCGTGTCCGCTTGCGTATTTGTAATGGTAGTTGCCGAACCCGATAATGGTAGGCCCCCACATTTTGGGTTCAAAGCTAGACCACTCCTGTATGAGTTCTATCAAACGAAAACTGTCGGCTTTTTTCTGTTCATTGTCAACGTATGCGTTTACAAAATCCATTACATCTATCCCTGTGTAAATTGTTTTGGTCTTTGCCATAATTCTGATTTTAATTACTTCCTTAAAATCTTCTCCATTTTTCGTCCTTTCGCCAATTCATCCACCAACTTGTCTAAATACCTTGCTTGCCTTGTTAATGGATTTTCAATTTCTTCTATTCGATAGCCGCATATTACTCCTGTTATCAGTTGTGCGTTGGGGTTCAATTGCGCTCTTTTAAAAAATGTTTCAAACGTTACTTTCTCGTCAATGAGATCTTGCAGTTTTTTGTTGTCAAATCCTGTCAGCCATTCTATGACCTGATGTAATTCTTCAATTGTTCTGTCTTTGCCCTCAACCTTGGTGATGTAGTGCGGATAAACAGAAGCAAATGTCATTTTTGCAATTCGATTATCATGTTCGGGAGTTGTTTTCATATTGTATGTTTTAATGTCTTTGAAATGTTGTTAGTCGTGTCAGGTGATTGTCTGTCCATCGATGATTTTACAAACTGTTGTGATGAGCGGTCGTCTAACATTGCTGTTAGCGGTAGTTATTCTCTTTCAAGCACAAGGATTATGTCATCTATTTCGTGTTCCATTGTCTCCCAATTAGTCTTGACGTGTTGTAAATGAAGTGAGTTTGATACAAATTCAAATTTATAGATTTCTCCGTCCGACCAATTACCACCTTTTAAAGACTTGAAAAAAACAATTGCATCATATTCTATTCCTTCTCCAAAGTCATAAATTAATTCGTAAAACTGAAAGTCCTGAAAATTATGAATTTTCCCATCACTGTCTAACCGTATTCTTGAATTGTCATAAATAGGTTTGTAGTCACCTGCTATTAAAATCTTTCTGATTTCAGTCTGAAAGTCAGAGTTCACTTTTCGGTATTTGTCAGTGATTTTTGATTTTGGGAAATACATTTCTATATTCTTATTCCCGTCATAGTTTAGCTCAAACAGGCCTGGAAAGGATGGATAGTCAGAAAGTCTTGGCATATCAGTGATAAACTTGTCATTAAGTTCGTCATATTTAATTGGGATCCTGTATCCGCCTTCGTGGTCTGTAAAACCTTCTAAAAATGCAGAGTCTGTCAATAAAGTTTTTTTGTCTAAATAAAACCCCTGAATTTTTGTGTTATACTTTCTGCTGAGATAAATTGATTTATTTTTCTCAATGTTTTTCAAGTAGCTGTCGGAAATCCAAAGTCCGTATAATTTCTCTGAGAGTTTAATACCCCTTTTGTTGTCAATAGTACTTTGATTGGAAGCATGATTTTCAGTACTAGTCCTGTTATTACAGGAAACTAAAAAGGAGCAAAATATCAGTCCGATTAAAATTCTATCCATTGTCTATCATTATATAATTACTGCTAACTTATAAATAACTGCTACTAAGAAAGAAACTTAGAAAAACTCCAAAACAGGCTTGTTATTCAATACAGCTTCAATTTCTTGAAGCACTTCATCGGTCATTGCCTCATAAACCGAAATGGCTTTCAGGTTTTCTTCTAAATGAGCCAATTTTGAAGCGCCTAAAATCACTGTAGAAACATCAGGGTTTTTCAAGCACCAGGCCAGTGAAAACTGTGTAAGTGTAGTATTCAGCTTTTTGGCAACAGGCTCCAGTTGCCTCACTTTATTTATTCTTTCTTCTGAAAGGGTTTTGTCTTTCAGCCATTCCAAGCCTTCGGTATTGAGGCGAGTAGCTTCTTCAGGAATACCGTTATTGTATTTGCCTGTAAGCAAGCCCGAAGCCAGTGGCGACCATATAGTAGTGCCCAAGCCAAAATCTTTATACAAACGATTGTATTCTATTTCAAAGCGCTGGCGATGAAACATATTGTATTGCGGTTGCTCCATCACGGGACCGATTAACCCGTAACGCTCGGCAGCTAAGTGGGCGGCAGTAATTTCCTGTGCGCTCCATTCGCTGGTGCCCCAATACAATACCTTGCCTTGCAACACCAGGCTGTGCATTGCCCACACGGTTTCTTCAATAGGCGTGCTTCTATCGGGGCGATGGCAGAAATATAAATCCAGATAATCTACTTGCAGCCTTTTCAGCGCGGCATCGCAGGCTTCAATAATGTGTTTCCGGCTTAAACCTTTTTGATTGGGCTTGTCGCCTCCCCAAAATACTTTGCTCGACACCAAATAAGTAGAACGGTCCCAGTTCAGCTTTTTCAGAATATTACCCATCACAATTTCCGATTGGCCGTTGGCATAAACTTCGGCATTGTCGAAAAAATTAATGCCGTTGTCATAGGCCAGTTTCATTAAATCTTCGGCAGTGGCATCGCTTATTTGTTTTCCGAAGGTAAGCCATGAGCCAAGAGATAACGCGCTTACTTTCAATCCCGATTTTCCTAATCTTCTATATTCCATTTGAGAGGTGTTTTAATGATGAGTAAAGGTGTACAAATATGAATAAATGTATTGGTAGCTGATAATTATTTTAGTTAACATAGGTTTAAATCTGTTGAATGCAACACAATAACAATTTTATGAGTCTTATGTTGAATTGTTTTTTAAATCAGCGTGTATTAAGTGGTATGAATTATTACAAATCGAAATTGCATTTTTGGGAAGAACTGGCCAATAGCCTTACACATGGCGCAGGATTGGTTGCGAGCATTATTGCAATGGTAACTTTAATTATTATTGCCAATGGAGAGCAAGATGCTACAAAAATTATAGTAGGTGCAATATATGGCAGCTCTTTAATATTGTGTTACCTGGCATCTACATTATATCACAGCATTCAGCAACCTACACTAAAACATTACCTTAAAATATTCGACCATGCCGCTATTTATCTGTTAATTGCAGGCTCTTACACGCCTTTCACCTTGTATGTTATTAAAGGCGATTGGGGCTTTTGGATGCTTACTGCAATATGGAGCCTGGCAATATTGGGTGTAGTATTTAAATTGTTTTTTGTGCACCGCTTCAAAATTTTTTCTACCCTGATTTATCTGACAATGGGATGGATGGCATTATTGGCAATTCAGCCATTATTTGAAAACCTGCCTTTCGAGGGGTTGTTTTTATTGGTAGCAGGTGGGTTGTGTTATAGCGTGGGAGTAATATTTTTTCTCTGGGAGAAATTGCCTTTCAGCCATGCCGTTTGGCATTTGTTTGTTTTAGGCGGAAGTGTGTGCCATTTCTTTGCTGTGCTGCTGTATGTATACTGAAAGTAGTTAAGATTCCGAAGGAAGCGAAACGTACTTTCAGTTAATACCGAATGTTCTGAACTTAATTTTTTCTAAAACCTGAGTTGTTTCGGTATATTGCCCGAAAGGTGTTAGCGTGCTGTGCAATTATTACAACCCTTGAATGTTTGCGATTTTACGAATTTCATTACCTGCCCAGCCACCCAGGCCACTGGTGATGCCGCCAATTAACCCTGTAATGAGCAGTAATAAAACGGGTTGTTTTACCGAAAATAATACGGCAATTTTTGAAGATAGTATAGAAGCATTTTGTGAATCGAGCCACAGCGCATAAGCCGACCATACCAGAAACACGCCAATAAAACCGGTTACAAAAGCGTTGAATGAAGTGTTGCTAAAAGCAATGCCGGCTATAAACCCTGCAATTGCCGCGACCCACCAAGGCATAAATAGCTGTAACACCAAACAAATAATAATTACTGCAAGTATTTGAATAAGAAATTTCATGTTCATGTTTTTTTATTGCTGCGGAACAAATGTTTGTGAATGTTTGATGTTACTATTTGCTTCTGAAGCATCTTTCAAAAAATGCAATTCAAAATACTCGCCCTTTGCCCAAGGGTTTACCTGCGCATTAAAATTTGCGCTGCCGGGGTTGCCGCTTTGCCCACCTGGATAATTACCATAAGCCTTAATGGGTTCTTCTAACGAAACGACCATGCGCCATGATGGGCCATGCTGCTTTGAAATGGCATTAATTGCAAACTTATAGCCGCCCACATTTACCGGAGTATCGAAAGCATCTATGCGTGCCCAATGCCCAACGGTAGTGTTTTTATAATCGGCCCAGTTAATGTTTTTATTATTGAGTGAAGCAACACCTTCTTTAAAGGCTTTGTTTACCACTGCTTTTAAATCTTCTTTTTCTTTAGTGGCTTTTATATCCATTAAATCATGTGCAGGATAATTGATAATAAAATTAACCGTGCTGTAATAGCTCGGCTTTCTGAAATGTGTATTGGCTTCGCCATCGAAGTATTCGGCACCACTGGCAAATTCATCCCAAATAATATTGTATAAAGTATCCCAAAAAGCGGAAAATAAAGCAGGGGCAACTAAGTCAGCTTCATTATAACTGTTCCATTCCATCAACTGCTGAAAGGCTTCGCTTTCTTCCGGTGTTAATTTCCCGGCTTCAATTTCAGTTAATAGAAAAGGCAAAATTTCTTTAGCATGTAAATTGAAATTATCGTTTTGCAGTTGCATCATGTCTTCGGCAGTAATATTATTCATAGCTGCCAGTCGCTGGTTTATCCTTCTATTTCTGTAATACTCATAACCATAACCCGAATTATAATAATGCGGATAAGTGGAATCGGTTACATGCTGATTGGCAGAACTTACAAAACCTCTTTCGGGATTTTTAGAAACAGGAATATGCACACGGGGAATAAAGCCTTTCCATTCATAACGCGATTCAGTGCCATCGGAAATAAATTTTCCCTGTTCGGCATATTTTAAAGGAAACTTCCCCGATTCGCAAATAGCCACATCGCCATCTTTAGAGGCAAACACAAAGTTTTGCGAGGGGCATTCAAAATGCTGAATGGCTTCAATGTAATCGTTGTAATTTTTCGCACGGTTCAGTTCATAAAAAGTTCTTAGCTCGTTAGAAGGGTCGTGGGCTGTCCAGCGCATCGCCATAGACTGGCTGTAGTTGCCATTGTGAAAATTCTCATCATACATCACAGGGCCGTGATGCGTGTAAACTACCGTATCGTAATATGTTTCTTTACCTTTTATTTTAATGGCTTCAACAATTTTTTTGGTGGGTAAGTATTTGCCATCAAACAAATACTCGTTGCGCGATGCATCTTTATATTTTATGGCATACCAGTCTTTTACATCCATGCCTGCGTTGGTAACGCCCCATGCTACATCATTATTAAAGCCAATTACCACACAAGGTGTGCCCGGCAAGCCTACGCCATAAGTATTTACGCCCGGAGCGGTGAGTTGCATTTCATACCATATAGAAGGCAGTTGTAATTGCAGGTGGGGGTCGTTGCATAAAATAGGTTTGCCTGTTTTGGTTTTGCTGCCATGCACCGCCCAGTTATTACTGCCAATAAAGGGGTGTTGTTCTTTTGAATATTCATTTGCTGAAAGCAGAAAACCGGGCACTAAAGGCTGTTCAACCTTGAAAGTATCTTTTGGAAAACCGAATGCTGTGCCCTTTGGAATAACAGGGTCTATGCCTTCGGGAAAATCGGGGAATAATAAATCAACGGTTTCTTTACCAAATAATCTAAGGGTGTTGGTTAGCTCAAAATCCATTTCCTGCGAAGCCAGCATTTTAGCCATAAACTTTAATAATAATGCCGATTGATAAGGCTCCCATTGTTGCGGTTGGTAGTTCAATAATTTGTATTCTAAAGGCAATGTTTTTTCATTCAGGCTATTGATATAGGCATTCACCCCTGCAGCATAAGCCTCTAAAGCGTTTTTTAAATCAGGGTCGGTATGCATTTCGCCAATGGCTTTTGCTGCCGCCCACGGAATGCCCATGCGCCTTTGGGTGCGGTCTAACTCTAATGCTTTATCGCCTACCAATTCGCAAATTCTGCCTGCTGCTACATAAGAGATAAACTCCATTTGCCACAGGCGGTCTTGTGCTGTTACATAGCCTTGCATAAAATACAAGTCGTGTTCATTGCCGGCAAAAATATGTGGCACACGCCTGTCGTCATATTTTACGGTAACAGGCTTTTGCAAGCCTTTTAAATTTTCTTTTTCTGAAGGCTGAAAAGAAACGGCTTCGGCATTCTGCCAAAAACCATTGAATGGATTTAAGAATTTGCCAACAGGCGGTATCATTCCGAAATTGGTGTTCAACAGAATTATCCAGGTTGTGAGAAGAACAAAAGCAAGTGCGGGTTTTAGGTATTTCATTGTAGCAAAATATGAGGCAGTAAAGATATTGTATGCAATTGTAACTAAGGCAACTCTTTGTTTAAGTTGGAAGGATATTGCATATCTAACTTTTCTAAACGTTCTACAATGGTTTTGGCAATTACATAATTACGATACCAGTTTTGGTCGGCAGGAACAATATGCCACGGAATTTTAGGGCTGCAATGTTCAAAAATATCCTCAAAGGCTTCATGATATTCTTTCCAAAACATGGCTTCTCTTAAATCGGCATCCTGATACTTCCACATCTTTTCGGGTATTTTCAATCGCTCTGCAAACCGCTCCTTTTGCTCCTCTTCAGAAATATGTAAATAGAACTTTAATATAATAGTGCCGCTGTCTTGCAGTAAATTTTCAAATGAATTGATATACTCAAAACGCCTTTTTACGGTATCCATATCAATCCAGTTATGCACTCGCGGCACTAATACATCTTCATAATGCGAGCGGTTAAAAATCTGAATCATGCCCCGCTTCGGAACATTTTTATGAATGCGCCATAAAAAATCGTAAGACATTTCTTCTTCGGTAGGCTTCTTGAAGGCTTCTACCCGGCAGCCCATAGGGTTTACGCCACCAAAAACGTTTTTCACGGCACCATCTTTACCCGAAGCGTCTAAGCCTTGCAGTACAATCAACACGCTGTGTTTGTTTTCAGCATACATAACCGATTGCAAATCTTGCAAACGCTGCTGTATGTTTAGTATATCAGTTTTGGTTTGTTCTTTATCAAATTCTTTAGGCGCACGAGTGGAAATGTTACTGAGTATTGGCATTGTTTAGAAATTTAAGAGAATTATGAATATCAAGATAATTATTATCAGGGAACATTATTAGTTTGTATAATAACCATTAAGAAATTAAGGAAGTTAAGAAAAATACCTTAATGTACCTTAACTTCTTAATGGTTTACAAAAAGCAGATATTGTTTCCCCTACGAACTAAATGGGGTTACTGTTAATAAGTAACCAAAAGATTATATAGTTTCAACGGTAACTAAATATTCTCAATTTTCTATTTTTCTTAATTGTCTGAAAAAACCAGTTACCATTTTTT
>CAYSGX010000046.1:0-4957 GCA_964430605.1 uncultured Chitinophagaceae bacterium | reverse complement strand
ATACCGCAAACACTATCAGCGTAATTACTTCCTGAATAGTTTTTAACTCAACGGCATTAAATGTGCCATGCCCGATTCTGTTGGCAGGCACCTGAAAACAATATTCAAAAAAGGCAATGCCCCAACTGATAAGTATGATTTTCCAAAGCCCTACTTCTTTAAATTTTAAATGTCCATACCAGGCGAAGGTCATGAAGATGTTGGAGATAAGTAATAGTATTACCGTTTGCATAAGATGAAGATTAGAAAATGGAGAATTAAGAGAGTGCGAAAATTAAGAAAACTAAGTTGATTTCTGAAACCATTGAGCAACGGCTCCTCAACCTTGAATAATGACTGATTAACGTTGAGCAATGGTTGCTCAACCTTGAGTAATGGCTGATTAACCTTGAGCAATGACTGATTAATCTTGAGCAATGGTTGGTTAATTTTGAGCAACTACTCATCAACCTTGAGCAATGGCTGATTAACGTTGAAAAATCGTAAAATAACCCTATTCAGGCAGAGACAGTTTTAAATACTCAACAAGTATAGCACAATGAGCAGCAGGCCGCTGTAAAAAATATATTGCGATACGAGAATGTACCGTTCGGGTTCAATTTTCAATTTATATTTCAGGTATCCCACCAATAAAAGTTTATCGAACAAATTGGCTATTACAGTGGCAAAAGCAATGCCTGTAATGCCCATTTTGTTCATTAAAATAAGGCTCAGGCCCACATTTAAAACCGTTTCGAGAAATGCCGATACCACCAGAAAATTGTTTTTGCCCAACCCGTTTAACACCGTTTGCGGAAATAGCAACCTGCTGATGATGAGCAAAAGATAGATATTAAAGATGGCGGCACTCTGCACAAAATCTACATTAAAAACATACTGAAACAAGTATTTGCTCGAAAACATGAGCAACAGCGTAAGGGGGAAAAACGAATTGAAAAGTTTCAGCGAATTTTCTTTGATAAGCGCCAGCCCTTCATCGAGATTGGCGGCCACTTTAGGTATGGCGGCACTGCTGAAAGCGTTGGCCATCAACAACACGATGGGAAATTCGCGCGCGCCATAGCGGTATATGGCAAACTCGTTTTCACTGTAAAAATGTTTCACCAGAAAGCTGTCTATTACCTCAGCCGAGCCGCTCAGCAAATAACTTAAAGCCAGGGGTATGCCGCTGCCGCCCAGTTGTTTTTGTTGCTGAAAGCTGAAATGAAAAGCCGCATGTTTCAGCAGTAAATACATTAAGCAGCCAAACTTAACAGCCCCTATAATCAGCAAGCCGTACAATACCGTTTCAATGGCTTCGGAAGTAAAAACGGCAGCCGTAATTAATGCCACATGAACCAAAAAAGAAGCGATGCCATATATAGAAAGCGTTTTGTTTTCTTCGCGCGCCAATAAAATATACTCGTTGAGACAGGCAGGCGTGTTGAGCAGCAAATAGCCCACCAGCAAGCCAAGATATTTTACCTGAAACAAATTGCTGAAACTGAAGCCTGAAATAAAAAGCGCGGCCACCCCGGCAAAGGCAAACATCAGCAGAAAAGTATTAAACAACAGCTTGGGCTTTTCGCTGTTTTCGGTTTTAGGAAAAATGGAAAGAAAAGAATTTGTGATGCCCGATAGCCAGAAAAAAGTGAAGGCATAGGTTATGAAAAGAAAAGTTTCGTATTGGCTGATGGCCTCGGTAGTAAAGCCTTTTTTAGCCAGAATAATTCCTGTGGCAAACACTGCCCCAAACCTGAACAACTGAAAAAGCTGAATGGCTTTTATGCTGCTTAATTTATTAAAGATATTCAAACGTTATAGATTTTTCCACTTCAATAATAATGAATTTCCTATCACCACCACATCAGAAAATGCCATAGACAATGCCGCCACCATAGGGTTTAAAAACCCCGCAGCGGCAACAGGTATGGCTATAATGTTGTAAGACAATGCCCAATATAAATTTTGCTTAATGGTGCTAAACGTGTGGCGGCTTATTAAAAAGGCTTCTTTCAATACGGTAAGGTTGCCTTTCAGCAATATCACCTGCGCGCTATCCATCGCGATTTCCGAAGCGTTGCTTAGCGAAATACCCACAGTGGCTTTTGCCAGCGCGGGCGCGTCATTAATGCCATCGCCCACCATTGCCGTAGGGTTTTTAACGTTCAGGGCTTCAATAATTTTCAGCTTACCCGCAGGCGAAACAGCAGCGTGAACCGTATCAATGTTTAACTTACGCGCCACCTCATCACATTTCTTTTGGCTGTCGCCACTCAGCATCACCACTTCCATGCCCTGCTGTTTCAAAAAGGCAATAACGGCTGCCGCTTCGGGTTTAATATCATCTTCAATATTCAGCGAGGCAATCACACTGTTGTTTTTGGTTAAATATAAATCGTAAGCGGTGTTGTTTTCGGCTAAAATTTTTGAAGAACCCAGCATAAAAACATTGCCTTCATTGTCAACGCCCTTCATACCCAGGCCTTTTATTTCTTCCACTTCCGAAAAAGAAAAAGCGGTTACATTATTCAATGCCGCTAAAATAGATTTTGCTATCGGGTGCGATGAATGTTGCTCTAAACCATAAATAACAGATTTTACTTCCGCTTCGGAATAATTTTTAGTTTCAATATTGCCGATGCTGAAATTTCCGGTGGTGAGTGTGCCCGTTTTATCAAACACTACTGTTTTTACGCCCGAAAGCAATTCAACCGTTTTAGCGCCTTTTATAACAATGCCTTTGCCCGCTACTCTTCCCAACCCCACCATAATAGCCGTAGGCGTGGCAAGCCCCATTGCACAAGGGCAGGCAATAGCAAGCACCGCTACGCTGTTCAGCATGGCTTTGGTGGCATCAATATCAAATACAAAATGGCAAATCAAAAAAGTGGCAATGCTTATAGCAATTACTACCGGAACAAAAATGCTGCTCACCTTATCTGCGAATCTTTGAATATCGGGCTTTTGCGCGTGAGCGTTTTTCACCAAATCTATAAGTTGAGACAAATAAGAATTGCCCGCAGTTGCGGTAACCATTACCTTTAAAGAGCCTTGAATTATTATAGTACCTGAAGTTACGTTGCTGTGCAACTGCTTTTCTACCGGAACACTTTCGCCTGTAATCATAGATTCATCAACAAAGGCATTTCCCGAAATCACTTTTCCGTCTAAAGGGATTCTATCGCCATTATTGATGCGGATGGTATCGCCCGGCTTCACTTTTTCCGCATCAACAATATCTGCCATTTCAAAGCCATTTACATCAATAAGCAGGTTGGCTTTATCAGGCTTCAGCTTAGAAAGATTTTCTATAGAAGTGGTGGTTTGTTTTATGGTTTTCTTTTCGATTAAATTGCCCAGCATCACCAGGGTAATGATGGTGGCAGCCGTTTCATAAAATAAAAAGTCGCTGCCCAAATTCATTACAGTACCCATAATACTATATATATAAGCCGAAGAAGCACCAATTAAAATAAGCACATCCATATTGGGCACGCCCACTTTTATTGAACCGACAGCGCCTCTGCCAAAGTAAAGCCAGCCTATGACAAATACGGGCGTAGATAATGCCAGTTGAAACCATTGATTATGCAGCAAATGAAAAGGCAGAAACATGTGCAGCAGCAACGGCACTGTGAGTATAGTACAAACAGCAAATATATTTTCGAGCTTAAAATATGGGTTGCCTTTTTGTTCGCTGTCAACCACATCATACCCTAAATTTCTAATGCCTTTTTTTATGTGCCCGATTTTACCGGCATCATTACTTTCAAAAGATACTTCGCTGGTTGCGAAACTTACGTTTATCTTATTCAGCCCTTCTTTTTGCAGAAAAGTAGTTACTGTTTTTTCACAACCCGAACAGGTCATGCCTTCAACACGTAGCTTGGTTATGGTTGCGCTGTCGTTCATAGTGTAAAATTATGGTGTAATTTAGCAGGTAGTATCATGTCAAATATGAATTGGGATATTTGTGTCTCCCGCAGATTTCGCTGATGAATGTAAGAACTATCAGCGGCATTTGCGAAATCTGCGGGAAATTTTTTAAGCCATTTTAGTATTGACACGACAGTAATTGTTTTGGCGAAACTATTTTAAGGTATTTGTTATTACTTGTAGCATTAAATGAACTATTATGAAAAATAATTCCAGAAGAGATTTTATTAAGAAAGGCGCTGTGTTAACTGTAGGAGCTTCTCTGTTGGGCACACAAACTTTTAACGCGATGGCGCAAGACAAGAAAGATGCTTTTTTATTGCCGCCCCTGCCTTATGATTATAATGCCTTAGAGCCTTATATAGATGAAGCGACTATGAGGATTCATCACACCAAACATCATCAGGCTTATATAAACAACCTGAACGCGGCTGTAGCAAAACATGAAGGCCTTGAAAAACGCACGTTAGAAGATTTACTTCGGAATATGGAATCGTTGCCCGATGATGTAAAAACCGCTGTCAGAAATAATGGTGGCGGGCATTGGAATCATTCTTTTTTCTGGAAAATATTAACTCCTGAAAAAAATACCCAGCCAAGCGGGTTATTGCAAAAAGCCATTGCAAAAGATTTCCCTTCTTTCGATATAATGAAAGAAGAGTTTTCTAAAGCAGCCGGAAAAGTTTTTGGTTCGGGGTGGGCATGGCTGATTGTTACTGCTGGAGGGAAGTTGAAAATTACAGCTACCCCTAATCAGGATAATCCCCTGATGCCTTTTGCCCAAGATACAGGTGCTCCTGTTTTAGGTATCGATGTTTGGGAACATGCTTATTATTTAAAGCATCAAAACATGCGCGCCAACTATATTAAAGATTTTTGGAGTGTAGTTAACTGGAACTTTGTAAACGAAGCTTATCTAAAAGCCGTAAAATAATTTTTTGGTTTTACTTTCAGAAATGTTAAATCATTGTATCTTTGCCACCTCATACGGTGGTTTTAGCTCAGCTGGTTAGAGCGCCTGATTGTGGTTCAGGAGGTC
>CAYSGX010000045.1:7112-12872 GCA_964430605.1 uncultured Chitinophagaceae bacterium | reverse complement strand
CATTGAGTGGCTTTACAGGGTATAATTTCCCGGCTTCATAATAGCACGAAATAATATCTAACGAACCATTCTTATCAAAATCGGCAGCATATAATTCCAGCGGAAATTGCTGCGTGGCTTTCCACCGGGTATTCCCGCCCAGGTTGCCCAATACAAAATCTATATCGCCATCATCGTCTACATCGGCAGCGATAATGGTATTCCAAAAACCATAGAGCTGCTGATTGAATTTCAAACTGTCGGTATAATGTATCAGTTGACCTTTGCCATTGTTTCTGAAAAATTCAGGTCGCATATATTCGCCTGCAACAATTAAATCAACGAAACCATCATTATCAAAATCGGCAAATACTGAAGATGAAACCATGCCTATGTGTTTCAAATTTGGCGCAGCTTCTTCGGTAATATTTTTCCAGGTTTCTTTTTCATATCGCAGCAAAAAACTTTCGGGCGTTTCGGGATAACGGTGCGATTTTACCCTGCCACCAACAAAAATTTCTATCACACCATCGCCATTAATATCTGCTGCGGAAACACTAGTACCGCTTACGTTTACGGGCATATTGCTTTTCGATTTTTCAAAAATCCCTTTTCCGTTATTGATGTAAAAGCGATGTTGCAGCAAGCTATCACCATCGGCATAACGATAGCCACCGGAAGCGATGTAAATATCATTATCGCCATCGTTATCAATATCTAAAATTAAAATAGCGGCATCGGTATAAATGCTGTCGGCTGCAAAAAGTGTTTGTGTTTTATATTGTTTTTCTTTCTGCTGAAAATAGATTGTGGCGGATTGATTATGCAAGCCACCAACTACAATATCTTCTAAACCATCGCCATTCAAATCGGCTTTAGCAACAGGCGCTTCAATGTGCGAATATTGATTGGGCAGCAACGGGTCTGTTCTGAAATCTATATGATTATCTTTTTTGGGTTGAGCATTGATAAAAGTTGATTCCTTAAATAAATCAGATTGCTTTTTTGCCTTAGGCTGAATAAAAGTTTTAGTTGCATCATATTGAACAGTCATTAATTGATTTACTGAAAGATTTTCTAATTTTTGTACCCTGCCATTATTCCATTTTATAATTGCCGAATCTATCTTTTGTGTGTTTCCCATTCCGAAATGCAACATGTTTTCTGAAGTGGAATAAAAACCTCTGATGGGGTTTAGCTCCAGCAACTGTTTTTTATCGCCATCATAATAAATCGTAACTGACGAATGCCATGCGGGCAAATTATTTTCATACTTCAGCTTAAAGCGAATAAAATTATGATTGGTTTTTAAATCGTTTCTGTAGATAAAAGAAAGCCCGTTGCTGTTATTTACCACAATATCTAAATCGCCATCGTTATCTAAATCGGTATAGGCCGCGCCTCTTGAATCTACAGGTATTTCAAAGCCCCATTCGTTTCGCTTATCGGCAAAAGTAAAATCGCCTTTGTTTTGATATAAATAGTTGGTGAAATAATCTCTCGCAACGGTATCGGCTTGCATGGCCGCCATCAATGTTTCAGCGTTACCTATTTCAGCTTTATGAATAAAATCAAACTCAAAAACATCGGGATGCCAAACACCATTGGTAATGAATAAATCTTTATAACCGTCATTATCAAAATCGGCAAGCAATGGCGACCAGCTCCAATCGGTAGCATCAATGCCGGCATACTCGCCAATTTCGCTGAAACTGCCATTGCCGTTATTCACCTGCAAAGTATTTCTCACCATCTGATTTTCGATAAAAGATTTTTTATCGCTCAACATATAATGCCATGTGTAAGGTGTTTCGTGCCTTAAAGTTTTGCTTCGGTAATTATTGGCAGGGCGCATATCGCAGGTAACAAAATCAATAAGCCCGTCATTATTAATATCGGCCGCATCGCTGCCCATTGAGTAAAAAGAAGTTACTTTAAAAAACGAATCGGCCGCTTCGGCAAAACTTTTTCCTTGCTGATTGAGATATACATAATCGGGATTATCGAAATCGTTAGCCACAATTAAATCGGTAAAACCATCATCATTAATATCGGTAGCAATAGAATTAAATGCGGTATGCTTTTTTGTTTTTACCGAAAAATGATATTGCTGTGTTTTATCCCGGTAAACACCATTTTCATAAATAAAAACTTTATCGTACCAGCCCGAATAATTTTGCAGGTTATCGCCCAGCAACGCTCCATAATCTGAAACATCAAAGCCATCCCAATGATGAATTACGATATCGAAAAAACCATCTTTATTAATATCGAAAATATTGATGCGGCTAATATCATTCAGCATAGAATTTACTCCTAACCGCGAGGACATTTCTTTAAACTTTCCGTTTTTCTGATTGATGTAAATCAATACATTCCGGGTAGTATCATTATTAAATTGTTTCGACTTGCCCACCACAATATCCTTCCAGCCATCGTTATTCAAATCGGCAATTGCTACCGATGTTGCACCATTGCCTGTTCTTATGCCACTTGAAACAGTGATGTCTTCAAACCGCATATTGCCTTTGTTCCGGTAGAGTTTACTTTCAGGGCTTCCGGCAAAAAAGATATCTGTAAAACCATCATTGTTAAAATCGGCAACACCCACGCCACCGCCTTCAAAAGGCGCTGTTGCCATATCTTTATTACTGCGGAAATGAATGCCTGTTTCAACGGGTTTCAGCATTGTAAACTTTTGTGAAAAAGCAATATTTGAAACGGAAACAAAAACAGTAATTACTAAAAATAAAATGTGCTTATTCATTTTTAGAATTTAGCAAATCACAAACATTTTTACCTATAGCAGCGCCTTGTTTTACCCCTGCTTCAATGCCGCTTCTGTAGTGTATGCCTCCCAATACTCTGCTTTCAGAAATTTCCATCGCGGCTTCTTTAAACGATGCGTATTTTCTTGGCTGAAGGTTTAAGTATTTCAATTGTGTAGAATCGGTAAAGGCAATATTGTCGCCCAGTAAACAGGTTAATACTTCGGCCGAAGCCATAGAGCATACGCTGTGTCCGCTGGTATGTTCGGGAAATGGTGGCGTAACCAAATGCGGCATCCATTTTTCATCAATATACCTTCTTATGTAGGTAACAGGGCGAATTAAATTATAGGTGTATTTATCGTGCCACGAAACAATTTTAGCATCATACTCGGCAATAGAAAGCAGCGTGTAACATTGTATGGTTTTGCTGAAAGAAAGCTCATTGGCAACAGCCACTTGCTTCACAATATTTATCCAGTGCGAAGCAGGATTGATATGCCTTCTCGGAATGCCTGCATGGCCTTTAAACTTATTATTCAAATCGGGGTTATCGTCCCAAAATTCTGTAATGGTTTTTTGTTCGGATGTAAGTTTTTTAGATAGCTCATATACTTCCAGAGCCAGTTGATGTAATTTGGAATTTGTGGCAGTATCGCATTTAAAAGACAATGGCTCGCTCAGTTTTTGTAAATCTTTAATTACCATTGGTCTTAACATTTTCCAGTAAGGCTCTAATGCGGGGCGGTACTCGGGCGGTGTAGGTTGCCAACTGCATAATTCTTTTTCTTGCAGATACAGTGGCTGCGCTTTGGTTTCATTAAAATTATCTTGTCGCATCCAGGCAATTACATGATTGCCTATTACTTCACCAATCAATTGCGAGTGCATTATTTTTTGATAACCATGCACATCCATTAACTCATTCCAGTGCTTTTTATACAACGAATCGCAATCGTCTTCGCGATACATTACTTGCCTGGCAACTTTATAAATGGCGTGTACCAACACCGCATCTACACCGGCATCTTCTTTATTGGTTTCAAATTGAAAAGCCGGGTATTGATTCAGTTTTCCTTGCAGCGAAGGCAGTTTTTTATCGAAGTAAGCAGCCGATTCATAAGCGGCAATATTAGGATACACAAAACCTCTGGTAGCCAGCACCGGGCTGAAACCATCTTTCACCATTAACTCAATCAGCAAGCCATTCCACTCGTGAAGGTATTTTACATTTTGTGCCTGTAAAAAATATGTGCTGCAAAAAAGACTAATTGTTACAAGGAATTTCATAGAGTGAATATATTGAAATATAAGCTACTCAATATAAACATTGAAGTTCATTAGCCATTAAAACACTATAGGTTTCTCTTTTTGATTATACTGAAAACGGAATAAATTTTCACATTTTTGTCTCACGCCAAAACGCTAAGACGCCAAGAAATTTTATACTTTGCGTCTTTGTGCCTTTGCGAGAAATTACCCCGTGCCTATAACATAAGCCGAGAACTTAAAACTTCTGCAAGGCAATTTTTGTATTGGCACTTTCGTTCACCAAGTTCAGATAATACAAGCCCGAAGCGATTTGTTGTGTTGGTATTACTTCAATGGTATTGTTTTCTACTATAATTTCCGCAGCAATATTTCTGCCTAAAGCATCAAATAAATACACTTGTAAAGTATTCAGGTTGCCTTTAGCAGTTTCTACTTTAAAACTATTGCTGAAAGGATTTGGATACACCACTACATTTCCTAAACTGAAATCATTAACACTGTTGCAATTAGCCACTTCAACAATAATATCTTCACTGTCGTAGCAGCCGTTAGCGCTTAAAAATTCGTAGCGAATAATATGATTGCCCACACCTGCCAAAAACGGATTAAACTTTTCACCAACAATGCCCGCACCTGTGAGCACACCTCCCTGAGGCAAAATGGTTACATTATATTCAGTACCATCATAATTGCAATACCTTGTTGCCAAACCCGAAAGCGATACCACAGGCGATTCATTTACAAAAACCAATTGCGATTTTTCATTGCTGCAACCATTATTATCGGTGTATAAATAATTTATGCTGAAAGGGCCGCCAATGCCTGTAGTTGCAGGGTTAAACACATTGCCAATAACACCGGTGCCGCTATAGGTTCCGCCAGAAGGAATGCCATTTAAAACTATTGAAGGCTCATTATTACAGTAAGCATTATTTAAGCCTGAAAAAATAACTTCAGGAGTATCAACAATGGTTACAATAGTTGTAATAAGTGAAGTGCAATTGAAATTATTAGTATAAATGTAGCTGATAGTATCTTCACCTAGACCTGCTGTTGAAGGAATGAACTCGTTATTGCTAACGCCATTGCCTGTAAAGTTTCCGCCTGAAGGCAAAGCGTTTAATGGCACAGTAAGTTCACTAATACAATAGGTGGGCAGCACACCCGAAAAAGATAAATCTGTTGCATCGTTTACCCTGATATTATTTGAGGCAACAGCTACACAGCCATTACTGTCGGTATAAGTATATTGAATGGCGTATGCACCACCCACGCCTGCTTCCAATGGGTTGAAAATAGAATCGGTAACGCCATTGCCACCAAACACACCGCCTGCCGGAATACCTGATAATTCTATTGGTTCATCGTTTTCACAGAAAACAGTTTGAGGTATAAAGAAAATAGCTTGTGGCGCCTGATGCACAATTACGGTATCTATATCTTCAGCAAAGCAACCATTAGCCGCTGTGTAAGTGTAGCTGATAAAATGTGTATCTGCCTCAGCAAAAAACGGAATGAATAAATTGCCTGCAACGCCATTGCCGCTGAATGTACCGCCCGAAGGCAAGCCCTGCATTTGCACTAAAGCATCATTAGTACAATATTCAGCATTAAGTCCTGCTAAATCTACGGTTGGCGCAACAATTACCCAGAATGATTGATTTACCGTAGCATCACAACCATTACCATCTGAATATTCATAAGAAATATTGAAAGGCCCACCCGGCAATACATCGCCTGC
>CAYSGX010000045.1:0-7102 GCA_964430605.1 uncultured Chitinophagaceae bacterium | reverse complement strand
CATTAAAAATATTTCCCGTTACGCCTGCTCCTGCAAAGGTGCCGCCCGTTGGGTTCACATAATCATCAAGCAACACATCATTAATGTTAGAACAAAAAGTATCAGGAAAAACAAAAGCAGGCGTAACTGCATTTACGGGATACACAAATACTTCATCGGTATTGTTACAACTGCCAGTCACTGTTCCGGTAACAGTGAGGCTTATGGTATCTAAAGTCAGAATGGTAATAGATGCTGTTGTTTCACCATTGCTCCACACATAATCCGTTCCGCCTAAAGCAGTTAAAGTTGCAACATCGCCACGGCACACTGTAACATCATTGGCACGCACACCGCTCACAGTTACTAATGCACCATCAGTTGCAGTACACCCCGAAGCATTGGTTACGGTTACGCTGTAACTAACATTATCGCTTGGTGAAACAGTGATGCTTTGCGTGGTTTCCTGATTAGACCATGCAAAACTTGCGCCCGCATTGCCCGCATCTAAAGTAACAGATTGCCCGTTGCAAATAGCTTCATCATCAATAGTTATTACCGGATTTGCATTTACTCTTACAAAAGCAGTATCGGTGCCGCTACAGCCATTGGCATCGGTTACGGTAACACGATAGCTGCCTTGAGCCTGCACGTTAATCGTTTGTGTAGTGGCATTGGTTGACCACGCATAACTTGCGCCCGGATTACCTGCATTTAATGTCGCGGTTGTTCCTGCACATATATCTACGGTATCGGGCAAGCCAATAGTTAATGAAGTAATTTCTGTAACTACTGAAGTACCCGTAGCACTACAGCCATTGGCATTTGTAACCGTAACAGAATAAGTGCCGCCACCTATAACATTAATCGTTTGGGTAGTAGCTCCACCGAGCGACCAAATATAATTTGCCCCTGCATTGCCTGCATTCAACGTAATACTATTGCCCGAACACAAAGTGGTATTAGTAAGGTTTACAACAGGCGATGGGTTTACAGTAACGGTAACCTGGTCGATTGATGAGCAGCCGTTTTGATTAACGGTTACGGTATAAGTAGTATTGGCCACAGGCGTAACATTAATGGTTGCCGTAGTGCTGTTATTGCTCCACGCATAGCTTGTGCCACCTGTGGCAGTAAGTGTAGCAGATTGTCCCGAACAAATGGTTATATTTTGCCCGGCATCGGCCACAGGAACAGCATTTACAGTTATGGTTTTGGTTGTTGAGTCGGCATCAGCGCCATCAGAAACAACAAGCTTAATATTTTTTACACCTGCCGAACTGTAGCTTACATTATGCGGGCCTGCGGTATTGGCAGTGGGCGGTGTCGCGCCTGCGCCAAAATCCCAACTGTATGAAGTAATTGTTCCAGTTGAAGTGTTGGTGAATGTGAGAATATCGCCTGTGCATACTGATGTTTGGCTTGAAGTGAAATTGGCATTCAGAATATTTGACACACCGCCTGCGGCAAACTGAATGGTGTCTAAATAAGTAATATCGTTGGTAGCCAAGCCGTTGCCGTCTCCAAACAATGCGGCACAATAGAAAGTAACCTTACCCACAAATACTGTTGGAGAACGCCAGCGAAAAATCCATGCCGAAGTGCCGCTTGCATTTTTATGGCCTATATATTTTCTGCCGGTGTTAATATCTGTAAGTGTATCGGTAGTAGTTGTACTTACTACTTCAAATGTTCCCGCATTATTATTGTTGTCATCTAATGCTGTTACAATAAAGCCTCCTACTGCGGGTTGTGGCGGAATAGGAAAGTTTACAATCATGTTGTAAGCGGTGTTCAACTGGTATTCTTCAGGCCTTGGGTTGGTAGTAGGGAAGAAGCTGAAATTCAAAACATTCGACCCTGTTTGCGGCACGCCTGTATGACAACCTGATGTGGCACAGGTTTGGTCGCCCGGTGCGCCACTATAACCTGCGTTGGGCAGTGCGGCATTATTAAAAGCATTTTTTACAATGAAAATACTGCTCAGCAATATGACAGCAACTGTTATTTTTTTCAGCATAATATATAATTGAAGTAGTACTTAAAAGCCAGTGGCAAACTGCCAGTGTTTTCAATAAAATTAAAGTTACTTTATTCAGTTGTGAAAATATAAAATGCCAGTGGTTGAAATACCGACAGATTTCAATAGCTTTTAAAACAAGTGTATAGTATTGTAGGCTTGCAGTTTGATAAAGCCTGTAAGGTTTAGATTTTATCTAAGTTTGCTTTCAAGTAATTTTACCAATGCTTCTAACTTGGCAATTTTTTCGTTAAGCGTTTTCAGTTCCTGATTGTAGTAGTTGTTAATGGTTACGCCACTATAAGCATTTTCATTATGCATCAAATTGAAAATATATTTCTCGTCAAACGCCAGAATTTCTTCGGGCTTCATTTCCAATACATCTGCTATTTTTTCAAGTTTGTTTAAAGACAATTCTATTTCATTGTTTTCAATACGGCTGTAATTAGACTGTGTTATTTCCAACTGATTAGCTACATATTCCTGAGTTAAGTTCTTTAACTCGCGCAGTTTTTTCAATTTATGACCTATGTGCATATACTATGTGTTTTACTCATTAATTATCCTCAAATATGTTACTTTTTTTACAGTTCTCACTTGAACTTTGCTAAAAATATTCAGGGCAAATATAAATGTTGTTAAACTGAAGTTTCAACAGCATATTTTCAAAACCATAAATTTCTTTTATTAATTCTAAAAACCAAAACTATGAAAAACAAAAACATTTTAATACTGCTGCTAACAGCAGTAATGATTTCTTCAACCTTTCTTGCAGGGTGTAAAAAAGATACCGATGAAAATGATGTTGATGAAAATAAAACTACTGGTACCATATATTTAACAATTAAGCCCGATCCAAGTAAAACACCATGCACATCATGTTCAGATATTTCAGACCCACACAGTCAATTAACTTGTACGAATACTGGTTATTATTATTATTCTTTTGGAAAAGCTCAGGTATATCTTAGTTCAGGTAATGATAATTTATATGAAGGAAAAATAGACTTAAACACCAAAGTGAATTTAGGTGAATTTAATGAAGGGAATTATAAGATTAGGTGTAGTGGTTATTATTATAAGTATGATAATGGCTTTCAAACAAGGTGCTCCGGTATTGGAGAGAGGTATAGAAGTTTTCAGATTGTTAAGGGGGTAGATCAAAATATCGTTTTAGAAGGCGATTGGAATTAACTCCATATTGCGCAAGCATTAGTAGCAAAACGGTGCTTGTGTGGAGTATCTAAAAAGACTTGCCAAGTTTTAAAAACTTGGCAAGTCAGCCTTCTTTCTGTCCTTAACGCTCACACTGTACTACTTCTTGCCAAAGAGGTAAGCCAGCAGGTTTTGGTTATTTAGGAATAGCTTTAAACAGTTCGTCCAGTTCTTTAATTGTCCCCATTCTGTGCTTTCAACTCTTTTGCTGATATATATTCTCCTATATTCCAAAGAGGTTTATCAACTCGGTATTAATGGCGTTAATCCGTGATTGCTTGATAAGTTGTATGATGTCTGTAAACTTATCATCCATGTTTTTCCCCTGCCTGCTGTGATTATTGACCGAAAAGAATTTACAAAATTATTGCCCTCTATTTTTTTAAAATACCTAGTTATCTGCTTTGCTATGTCAGTGCGTTTCCGGTTGCATTCTAGGGTTGCCCCGCTTACCTAATTGCAGTGCAATATGCTCTCATGCGGCCATCTAATCTATCGCTGGCATATATTCTGATGCCATTCAACCATGTGCCCGCAGGACAAAATGCGCCATGCTGCACATCATCAGTGCCATTATTATGAGGATAAGACATAGCCGACTCCACTCCCGCAGTGCCTCCATTGCCGGTATTATCAGTAGTAGTATAGCCTGCTTTCAGGGCAGTGCAGCGCAGTTTTAATCGTCCATCTAACCGTGAAGTGGCATAGGCTTCAAAGCCTGTAGCAATATAGTTTGCCGGGCAACTGGCGAAATGTTCGGTATTATCTACGCCATTATCATCGGTATTTGCGGTGCCATTTTCTGTAGTAATACCATAACGGCCATACCAACCAAATACTGCATTATTGAGAAAGCCCACTTCCTGTCCTTGTGTGCGCACATCACCATCGAGCCTGTCAGACGCATAAATGCTAATACCGGTCATGGCAAAGTCGTTGCTGTGTTTAGTAGTATGCCAGCAATTATCGCAGCCTGTGCCGGGGCCTTGCCTTAACTCTATGCGCTGCGAAACCACCTGACTGATGATGGGAGTAGCAGTAGTCAATAGTTCTGTCCACGGGGTGGCAGGGTCGTTGTTGGTTTTTCTGAAATATAAACGTTGGTCAAAAAAACTTCCGGAAATCTGCAATGCGTAATTATTAGCATTATTGCCATGCCGGGTATCTATTAAATGCCACCAGCCTGTAGCCCCTGCCGGATAGTTCACCGGGTTTTCAGTTTGGAAAAAACCCGATTGCGCACCCGCATCGCCCTGCAACCCTGCATTGTTACGGGTTTCAGTTCTGGAGTTTCCGCTTCCATAAAATAAGCCCCCGGTAAATTCAAGCCCCAAGCCCTGCGATTGATTATCGAACAGTTGTAATCTTCTGGCAACAGTATTTACTCCTGAAACAGCATTCTGAATTAATCTCAGCGTACCTTCCGATTCGCCCGAGTTGTGAAAAGAAATTGAAGCTCTGTTATTAGAAACTGAAGGGTTTTCACCAATCACCACAGTTGCATCGTTGCCACAACATTCATAAATACCATCTCTCGAAAAAGTAGCTTTTCCTCCAAAAACGGTCAATAATGTTTGTGGACTGGTAGAGCCAACGCCTATATTAGTACCATCGTTATACAACAAGCTATTGGCCACCCATGTAGCTCCGTCATGATGTAATGTTTGACCAAAAGTGCCCGCAACCAAAGGTCCCGGAGGCCCGGCAACACCTGCTGCTCCTTGTGGCCCAACTGCCCTGCGCCATATAATGCCATCGAAATACCAAAAGTCGTCATAGTCGGTATCATATACCAACAAGCCCCTTGCAGGAGCTGTAATACTGTTTCTGCTTACCGAATCCATGCGCGGTACAAGAAAGCCTTTATCGTTAGCGGAAAGCTCGAGCAAAGAAGAAGGATGTGGATTGAGAACGCCTACACCCATATTGTTTTGAGCTTGCATAATGGCAATGCCGGCAAGTATATTACAGGCACAAAATAGTGCAGCAATTTTCTTCATTATTGTTGGTTTTTAGTTTACATGAAAGTAGGAAGATTTTTTGAAATCTAACTGCTGAATTATTAATACCGTTTACAAATATGTAATAGTCCATTTTCGGCTTTGCCTCAATGTGCTAAACATATTTATATCCCGAAAGTTTTCCTATCGTGTGGACCATTTTTATTATAACCACATAGAAACATAGTTGTTAGGGCTTTGTTTCATGGTACTTTGACTTTATTATTAAGGTCTGAACCTGCTATTGTGAATACCGCCTCTTGGCGGGACTATGATTGCCTGATGCCTGTTTTAAGTGAAACATAGTCCCGCCAAGAGGCGGTATTCACAATAGCAGTAACATCGTACACTATACCAAATCTATGTTTCTATGTGGTTAGAATATTTTACCATGTGATATTTGTGTCCATATGACAGGATAAATTAGATTCGGCTAATTATTGCCGTTAGGCTTTAGCCAACGGCATCAAATTTTTTAAACAACTTCTCAGATTATTTTAAAAGATGTGTTAATGTAAATTACGAATATCTACGTAGAAAAATTATTTAAAATATGATATTACTTTTGAGTAACTAAAAACATGAAAAATCATGAAAAAATTATTCTTACATTTTTTTACACTTGCGAGCATAGGAATAGCGAGTGCACAAGTTCCAAACACTAGCTTTGAAAATTGGACTAACGATGATCCTGATGGGTGGTGGTCTTTAGACCAATTAGCTCCTTTAGGTGTATGTGTGCAAGAAAGCGATGCACATACCGGCAACTATGCTGTGAAAGTGCAAGCAGTAGATTTTTTTGGAAATATTTCCGCAGGAACCTTAGCTTTATCTAATATTACAGAAGAAACTTCCGAGAGTGGTATTCCTTACACGCTACGTCCAACAGAATTTTCTTTTTGGGCTAAATACAACACTGCCGGAGATGATTCTGTGGTTATTGTGGCACAGCTTACTAAATGGAACGGAACAGAGGCAGTAGTAGTTGGCGAGGCCGGTGAATTTTTCCAAGGCACACAAAGCACTTATACAAAATACACCCCTCAATTTTCCTACTCTTCTAGCGATACACCCGATTCACTACAAATTCTTGTATTAGTTGCACAACCTGAATTGGGCATTGCAACTGTAGGCTCGTATGTTATTTTAGATGACGTAGAAATAGATGGCAATACTACTCCCGGTGTACCAAACGCTCCAACCAACTTAACGGCAATAGCTTTAAAAATCGCGCTGAATAATGGCATAAGATTAACCTGGACTGATAACTCAAATGACGAAACAGGATTTATTTTTGAAAGAGCTACTGATGTGAACGGGCCTTACACGCAAATTGGCTCTACCGGGCCAGATGCCACCATCTATGATGACCTTACCACAGCAGACGGAGAAACTTATTTCTACAAAGTGTATGCTGAAAACAGCAATGGTCTTTCAGCAGCATCTAATGTTGCTGATGCTACTGCTTCAGGAGTTGTAGGCATAGAAAACACTTTAGAAACTGTAGTTAAAGTGTATCCAAACCCCGGCAATGGCAACTTCACTATTCAATTACCTGCCGCGTTACAAAACAGTAAAGTTTCGGTGTATAATGTAACCGGACAGGAAGTTTATACAACTCATATTATCAGTGATGCTTCTGTTAATTTGAATGTTGCTTCGGGTAATTATTTCTTAAAAATTCAGCATGAAAAATATTCAATCAACAAAAGAATTGTTGTAGAATAAATATTACAAACCAGTTAAAAACCAAAAAGCCGCTATACTTTTCATTATAGCGGCTTTTTTATCAGTGTTTATCTGAAATTATATTAATTGTTTCCGTCCCGATAACTATCCTATCGTGTGGACACATTTTTATTATAACCACAATAGAAACATAGTTGTT
>CAYSGX010000044.1:7457-13041 GCA_964430605.1 uncultured Chitinophagaceae bacterium | reverse complement strand
CTTATTCCTTTAATCTGCCCGCCCGATATTCCATTGTGGATGGTGGCTTTGGCAACCGCCTTTGCGGTAGTTATCGCAAAAGAAGCGTTTGGAGGAACGGGTATGAATATCCTGAATGTGGCTTTAACGGCACGCATGTTTATCTTCATTGCCTATCCCAGTTACATATCGGGCGATACCTGCTGGGTTGCTTACGATTATAACTGGCTGCACCAGATATTCGGAAATTTCTTACATGCCGGTGAAGCATATACGCTGGTGGACGGTTTTTCGGGAGCTACCCCGCTGGCATTGGCACAGGATGGCTGGGCAGAAGTTACAGCCCGGTATTCTTTCAGCGATATTCTTTGGGGTTTCATTCCCGGTTCTGTTGGCGAAATGAATAAGCCTGCCGTAATCATAGGCGCTGTTATGCTCATAGTGTTAGGCATTGCCAGTTGGAGAATCATGTTATCTATGCTCATGGGCTGTATAGCAGCCGGAATACTGTTCAATGTATTTGCGGCAAATGCTTTTATGGAAGTACCTTTCTATTACCATCCGCTTATCGGCAGTTTTCTTTTTGCTATGGCATTTATGGCAACCGACCCCGTAACGGCTTCGGGCGTTAATACCGGCAAATGGATTTACGGGTTTATGATTGGCGTGTTAGGCATGATTATCCGCGTACTGAATCCCGCTTATCCCGAAGGGTGGATGCTGGCAATTCTGATTATGAACGTGGTTGCCCCACTGATAGATTATTTTGTATTGCAATCAAACATTAACAGGAGGTTGAACCGTGCAAACTAATTCAAACAAATACACTATTATTTATGCCTTCGTTATGACCACGATTGTGGCCATCGGTTTGGCGCTGGCTTCATCGGGCCTGAAAGAGGCGCAAAATAAAAACATTGAGCTTGACATTAAAAAAGATATTCTGAAATGTGTAGGCTTGCATAATTCCGATGATATTCAAACAGCTTACGATAAGCATATTCAGGGCATTGTAATAAACGCAAAAGGCGAAGTAATTGAAGAAGATGAAACGGGCAATCCTGTTGACGCTTCTCAGATTAATGCTAAGGCTGAATCTAAAAAACCAGCTGAACAGCGCAGGCTGCCTTTATATAAATTCACTTCCGATGAAGGCGAAACAGCTTACATTATACCCTTGCGCGGTTCAGGATTGTGGGATGAAATATGGGGATTTATTGCCATTAAAGACGATTTCAAAACAGTTTATGGCGCTTCTTTCGACCATAAGGCAGAAACACCGGGATTGGGCGCTGAAATTAATGAGCCGTTGTTTCAATCTCAGTTCCCGGGTAAAGCGATTTATGACGAGCAGGGCAATTATACCTCTGTTGAAGTCGTTAAAGGAGCTAAAACCAGGCCCGAACACCAGGTGGACGGCATTTCGGGCGGAACCATTACCAGCGATGGAGTACACGATATGCTGTATTCCGATATAAAAAAATATTTACCTTATTTTGAAAAGCTGAAAAAAAATTAGCTATGGAAGAAACACTCGTATCCTCAACAGAGAAAAAAGAAGGTTTGCTTTCTAAAGGAAACCGCAAGCTGCTTACCGCCCCGCTTACCGACAATAACCCCATCACTGTACAGATTTTGGGCGTTTGTTCCGCACTGGCAGTAACCGTGCGTTTAGATAAAGCAGTGGTAATGGCATTATCGGTAACGGTGGTAGCAGGTTTTTCCAACCTCATCATTTCAGCAATGCGCAACGGTATTCCGGGACGTATCCGCATGATTGTACAGTTAGTGATAATCTCGTTTCTCGTTATTCTTGTTGACCAGTTTCTGAAAGCGTTCAGCTATCCGCTCTGGAAAGAGCTTTCCGTTTATATCGGCTTAATTATTACCAACTGTATTCTCATGGGGCGGCTTGAAGCGTTTGCTATGGGTAATAAACCTTGGCCCTCTTTTCTCGATGGCATCGGAAACGGTTTAGGCTATGGCGTTGTTTTAGTGGGCGTTGCTGCTCTCAGAGAATTGTTCGGCAGCGGAAAATTATGGGGCTACCAGGTATTGCCTGCCGATTCTTATATACCCAACGGTATGATGCTGATACCCGCTGCGGCCATGTTTATTATAGCAATGGCAATATGGATACAGCGCACCCGAAACCCCAAGCTGATAAACGTTTCTTAAACTTTTAAATGCACTGACACATGATTGAATACCTAAACATATTTATAAAATCAACCTTCCTTGAAAATATGATATTGTCATACTTTCTCGGCATGTGCTCTTATCTCGCGGTTTCCAAATCGGTAAAAACAGCCATTGGCTTAGGTGTAGCCGTAGTTTTTGTATTATTCGTTACCATTCCTTTCAACTGGCTTATTTATGAGTATTTGCTGAAAGAAACAGGCATTTTCGGTGTTGACCTTACTTTTCTTTCCTTTATTGTATTCATGGCTGTTTCAGCAGCTATAGTGCAGGCGCTGGAAATGGTTTTAGAAAAATCTTTCCCTTCCCTGTATATTTCCCTGGGTATATTCCTGCCGCTTATCGCGGTAAACTGTGCCATTCTTGGCGCTGCCTTATTTATGATAGTGCGCGAATATGATTTCATAGGTTCAACCGTATATGGGCTTGGCTCGGGCGCAGGCTGGATGCTGGCTATTGTTTTGCTTGCCGCCATCCGCGAAAAACTGCGTTACGCTAAAATTCCGCCCGCTTTGCAGGGTTTAGGCATAGCATTCATAATTACCGGCTTAATGGGCATGGCATTTATGGGGTTGATGGGAATAAAATTGTAAAAAGAATTGTCAAAAACAGAAATAATGATTTACGGTTTGTTAAAGAAAAATCTAAAATCCGGAATACCATGCTGACTACCGTTGCTTTTGCAGTTGTTGCGTTCCTGATAGTAATAATGGGGCTTACTTTTGCCTTGTTGTATGCCAAGCAAAAGCTGGTAGCAGCCGGTGATGTAAAAATTACAGTGAATAGTGAATCAACATTCACAGTATTGCCCGGCTCAAGTTTATTAACTGCCTTGTCCGAACAGAAAGTGTTCCTGCCTTCTGCCTGTGGCGGTGGCGGTACTTGCGCTTTATGCAAATGCCAGATATTGGAAGGCGGTGGCGACCCGCTGCCTACCGAAATGAATCACCTTACCCGCAAGCAGGCAGCCGACCACTGGCGTTTGGCTTGCCAGGTGAAGGTGAAAAACGATATGCAGGTGAAAGTGCCCGATGAAGTTTTTGGTATCAAGAAATGGGAATGTGAAGTGGTTTCCAACTACAATGTTGCTTCGTTCATCAAAGAGTTTGTAGTGAAACTGCCCGAAGGTGAAAACCTGAGCTTTGAAGCGGGTGGATATATTCAGGTGGATGTACCTGCCGTTGAAATAAATTTTAAAGACATTGATATTACTTCTCATCCGCGCATGGGTAAAAAGCCAGATGAGTTTCAGGCAGAATGGAATAAGTTTAAATTGTGGGATTTGAAAATGAAAAATTCCGAACCCGTTTTCCGCGCTTATTCAATGGCTAACCATCCGGCAGAAGGCAATATCATTATGCTGAATATCCGCATCGCTACTCCGCCCTGGGACAGGGCAGCCAATAAATGGATGGATGTGAACCCGGGCATTTGCTCGTCATACATATTTTCACAAAAACCGGGCGATAAAATAACCATATCAGGGCCTTATGGCGATTTCTTTATCAAAGAAACCAAAGCTGAAATGATATTTATAGGCGGTGGTGCGGGCATGGCTCCATTGCGTTCACAGTTGTTTCATTTGTTTTATACGCTGAAAGAAAAAGACCGTAAAATATCTTTCTGGTATGGCGGACGTTCGAAGCGCGAACTGTTTTATATTGACGATTTCCGCCAGATAGAAAAAGAGTTCCCGAATTTTAAGTTTCATATTGTTTTATCAGAGCCGCTGCCCGAAGACAACTGGAAAGTAAAAGACAGCTTAGACGGTGAAGGCGATGGGTTTGTGGGCTTTGTGCACCAATCTTTGATTGATAATTACCTGAACAAGCATCCTGCACCGGAAGATATCGAATTCTATTTCTGCGGCCCGCCAATGATGAACGCAGCAGTAATTAAGATGTGCGATGAATGGGGCGTGCCCAAAGAGAATGTTGCCTTCGATGATTTTGGGGGTTAAAATATTTCCTTAACAATATTATAAATCCTGCTTGTACTTGAAGCAGGATTTTTTTTGAGACCAGACCATTCCGTGTTATCATTCAATAGATTTTTTCTATTAACCCGAGTTCGCGCTGAACTATTGAGAAAAATGAATCCCTATTGGGGGTTTTCGTCTAAATTTTATACCGTTTATATTTCAATATTAATCTAATGCTTTACGGTATAAACTATTGTAAATTTCAAAGCTGCCCACACAGTCAGGCTACTTTTGAAATACAATTAGTATTATCTTGTTGTTATCTCTTATCCGTAGAAATGGGTTTTAAACCTTTACTGTTCGAAACCTTGAATTTGCTCTTTTGCAACGGGTTAAAACCCGCTGCTTTTTTTGACAAAAGGACTTTTTATTTTCAAAAGCGGACTAAAGTCCGCAAAGAAAAGGCTCGAATTTTCATGTTTCGAACACTTGTGGTTTTAAACCCCATCGCTAATGATAGCAATCTACATTATTTTCCGGCTCAGTTATGAAAGAGGTATAGGAGTTTAAAATACGCATATTTTGGGTAAAAATTCTCAAATTTTTGACAAGAACTTACAAAAGTTTGGCAAGAGTATGTGAACCTTTGGCAGAACTATACAAAGGTTTGCCAGGAATACACTAACCTTTGGCAGAACTATGCGAGTTTTTGACAGAGGTATAAAGATGTTTGGCAACAATAGGGGCATCATTTCAGCATGAACAGTCATGCCTTTCTTCGCTGCAAGGTCAAGTTATAATTAAGTATCTTTGCACCTCTTAAAAATTTCAGTTTATTATGGTTTCAGTACAAAATATATCGTTGCAGTATGGCAAAAGGGTGTTGTTTGACGATGTAAATATTAAGTTTACCGAGGGTAATTGTTATGGTGTTATTGGCGCCAATGGTGCCGGAAAATCTACTTTCCTTAAAATATTATCGGGTGAAATTGACCCTACTACCGGGCGCATAGAGATTACTCCCGGCCAGCGCATGAGCGTTTTAAAACAAAATCACTTTGAATTTGATGAAACTACAGTGTTGAATACCGTATTAATGGGTAATAAAGTTTTATGGGGTATCATGGAAGAAAAAGATGCCTTGTATGCCAAGCCCGATTTTAACGATGAAGACGGATTGCGCGTAGGAGAACTGGAAGAGAAGTTTGGAGAAATGAATGGCTGGGATGCCGAAAGTGATGCGGCCCGTTTCCTAAGTGATTTAGGTGTTTCTGAAGAGCATCATTACAAGCTGATGAAAGAGCTGAACGGTAACCAAAAGGTAAGGGTATTATTAGCACAGGCTTTATTTGGCAATCCTGATATTCTTTTAATGGATGAGCCTACCAACGACCTTGATATTGAAACTATTTCATGGCTGGAAAACTTTTTGGCCGATTATAAAAATATTGTAATTGTAGTATCGCACGACAGGCACTTTTTAGA
>CAYSGX010000044.1:5149-7447 GCA_964430605.1 uncultured Chitinophagaceae bacterium | reverse complement strand
GGTCGCGCGCGGGTCGGAAAGCGACAAGAAGTAGTGGTGTCGCACGACAGGCACTTTTTAGATATGGTGTGTACCCATGTGGTAGATATTGATTTTAAGAAAGCCCAGCTATTTACCGGTAACTATTCATTTTGGTATGAAAGCAGCCAGTTGGCAGCCCGTCAGCGTTCAGATAAAAACAAGAAGACTGAAGATAAAAGGAAAGAACTATTGGACTTTATTGCCCGCTTTAGCGCTAACGCTTCTAAATCGAGACAAGCAACCAGCCGTAAAAAAGCTTTGGAAAAACTGAATTTAGATGATATTAAACCATCCAGCAGAAAATATCCGGGCATAGGATTTACCCAAGAGCGTGAAGCAGGCAATGATATTCTGCACGTAGAAAAATTATCTAAAGCAAATGAAGGCAAGAAACTATTTTCTGATGTAAACTTTACGCTGAACAAAGGCGATAAAGTTGTAGTGTATTCTAAAGACAGTTTGGCGATTACCGCATTCTTTCAGGCATTGGCAGGCGAAGATAAACCTGATACCGGAGAAATAAGATGGGGAGTAACTATTAATACCGCTTACTTACCTAACGATAATTCTAAATACTTTCAAAGCAAAGAAAACTTAATTGACTGGCTGCGCCAGTTTTCAAAAGAAAAAGATGAAACTTTTATTCGCGGCTTTTTAGGCAGAATGTTGTTTTCGGGCGAAGAAACTTTAAAGCAGGTAAATGTATTGTCGGGAGGGGAAAAGGTGCGATGTATGTTGAGCAAGCTGATGTTGCAACAGCCTAACTTTTTAATTTTAGATGAGCCAACCAATCACTTAGATTTAGAAAGTATTACGGCATTTAACAATGCTTTGAAAGACTATAAAGGCACAGTGTTGTTTGCTACGCATGACCATGAATTTGCTCAAACCGTTGCCAATCGCGTTATTGAATTAACCCCTTCGGGAAGCATTGACAGGCTTATGACCTTCGATGAATATATTACCGATGAGCGCGTGAAAGAAACCCGTAACTCTCTTTACGGTGTGCCGGCTTAAGTACCAAAGTTTTAGATTTTCACTGAAATAAAAAAACCGCAGGAGGCTTATATTTCCTGCGGTTTTTAGTTTTTAAACCCGATAAATATTCAGGGTTACTGTTTAGCCACTTTGGTAGTAAACATATTGTTGCTGTCATAAATTTTTACCAGATAAATACCTTTGGCAAGTTCGGCAGGAACAGTATTTACCACACCCGATTGAACAGCAGTGTGTACTATTTCTTTGCCTTCTAAATTCATTATTGTTAGTGAAGCATTGTTCAATTGCGCATTGGTTAAATCGGCTGTAATACCAGTACCGGTATTCCATACTCTCACAATGTTTTTTGTATTGTTGTCTATGCCCACACTAATTGTAACACTAATAAGCACTTCGTTGCTGATTACTTCATCGCTAAATTGATTTGTTGATGCACAAATAACATAGTAATCTCCTTGTGTATCAAATAATGGTGTGTATGAAGGCGATGTTTCAGCAGGGCTGAAAGATTGGTACCCTGTACCACTGGTAGCAGAATAACGCCACTCACGGGCAGTGGTATTTTGCGATTCGGTAACAGTTAAGAAATTTCCTGAAACATCAACTAAAATATTTTGTGTAGCTGAAGGAGCAACAGAAACGCTGAATTGGTCGAAGGAAATATCTTCACCATTATCATTGCCAAATATTGCAGGGTCTGATGCAATGACACGAATACGATATTGAAAGCCCGTTGGCAGTGTATTGGGAATGCTTGCTGAAATAGTACCTGAAGTTATATCTGTTATTGTCCCGATATTCAACGGGTTAGCAAAAGAACCATTACCATCTGATAATTGAGCGGTGAATTCATTGCCTGTATTAAAATCGCCTGAAGTAGTATAGGCTACATCAATAGCTACATTGCCCGAAGAAGCGCTTAAATCATAAAGCAAAGTAGCAGGGGTTAAAGATGTGGTGGTGAGTGTAATGCTGTTTACAGAAACCTGCACTTCATTACTCACGGTAGTTAATCCGTTCAATTCGCTTTCTGCAACAATATAGTAAGTGCCGTTGTTAGGAAAGTTAGGTGTATAAGTAGTTCCTGTTTCAGCAGTAGAAAAAGATTGATAACCTGTGCCGCTGGTAGTAGAATATTTCCACTCGCGGGCGGTAGCGGTATAGTTTTCAGCAACAGTTAAAGTAGCGCCATCTACACCTGCCAAAATACTTTGAGATGAGGCAGGGGTAATGGCAGCATTGATTAATACTACGTTAATATCTCCACTGGTATTGCCC
>CAYSGX010000044.1:0-5139 GCA_964430605.1 uncultured Chitinophagaceae bacterium | reverse complement strand
ACCCGAACCACTTGGTGTACCCGCAGGTATGGTGGCATTAACAGTGCCTGAAGTTGTAGTAGTTATACTGCCAATATTTACCGCATTAGCAAATGAACCCGAAGCATCAGATAATTGCGCGGTAACGGTATTGCCTGCATTATAAGTTTCTATTAATGTAAAAGGAACATCTATTGCAGCGCCTGTTGTGCTGCTTACATAAAAGGTGTTGCTGTTATTTACAGCACCAACAATTGGATTATACACTACACTAAAATCGTCTAACCAAAGTTTACTACCTGCGTTAGTTGGGTTAGAATTTCCTGTAGGGGTAGCAACTATAAGCAGGTATTGTGGTGTACGATTATCAACATACACAAATGGTAAAGCAACACGAGTCCACCCGCTTACGCTTGAAGTAGGGCCTTGCCAATTAACTCTGGCAATAATGTTCATAGAGCTGTCAGGGTGGTTGCCGCTTACAGGTTGTTCGGGTTGATAAGCGTTACCTACGTGTAGCAATGCTGTTAGGCTTGGAAAGTCGTTGCCTGCACGGGTATAACGAAACCAAAATACCAGACTGTCAGGTCGTCCTGCAAAAGGTAAATTGAAATTAGGGTCTCCGGGCACCGTTGCTACATATCCTTGATTAGCATTAAGGTTTGGCGCAAAAAAACGACCTGTAGCCATAGATCCGGGCGCAATAATATTAATAACCGGCACATTCACAGTTTCAAGTCTTGCGCAGTAAGTTCCGGTATGAGGGTTGCTGGCTTCGCGAAATAATGTTTGTGGTGCAGAATTAATAGCTGTGCTGTTGCCTGTTCCGGTTTTAATACCGTTCCAGTTTTGAGGTTCAGCAGTGTTTGCAGTTGGGTTGTCCCATGCTTCTAAACTGCTGTTGGGAATAGTAAACTGTGCATAAGATGTTACATGTGCTGCAAAAAATAGCACGATAAATAAAAAATTCTTAATCATGTTTATGGTTGTTGATTCGTTTGTAAAAATAAGACATCATATTCAGTATAAAAGTTAATATTTCAACATGTGGTTATGTACCTGTTTATGAAGCGGTTGTGTTTACTGATTAACCCTTGTGCTGTATAATGATAATAGTATGAGCGGACACTTCATTGTGTTTTGGGTAATAGTGGATGCTACTATCGGTTGGGTTTCACGACCTGACGAACAACTTGCAGAACCTGTCAATCAGTTTTCACGATCTGACGAACGATTCGCGGAACCTATCAATTGCTGTTACTCATAGCGCAACGCCTCAATAGGGTCTAATTTTGAAGCTTTTATGGCTGGGTAGAGACCGGCTAATAAGCCAATGGCAAGGCAAAAAACAAACCCTATAAATATCCACAGCCAGGGAATGATAAAACTGCCTTTCAGCAATAATGAAACCACATTGCCGGCAAGAATACCCAGTATAATGCCCAATATGCCGCCTATCTGGCATATTACCACCGCTTCTGTCAAAAATTGTTTTTTAATGGTATCGTTGTTAGCCCCCAATGCCTTGCTGATACCAATTTCTCGGGTGCGTTCGGAAACCGAAACCAACATAATATTCATTAAGCCCACACCTGCGCCCAGCATGGTAATAATACCTATCATGGTGGCTGCAAAAGTGATGTAACTGATTTGCTCTATTACGGTGTTGGCAAGCTTGTCGCTGCGGCTCACTTCAAAATCATCTTCTTCGCGCGGGCTTAGCTTTCTGATAGTTCTGAAAGTACCAATGGTTTCATCTACGGCACGGTCTAATTTATCAGGATGGTCAACAGCTACCGTTAATACATACCGGTTGGCTTTTTCCGCAAAAACTTTTCGGGCATTCTGCACCGGCACCAATACCATATTGTCGCTGCTAACCACACTCGAACCTTTAGACTCTAATACGCCAGCTACCCTGTATTTGATATTGCCAATAGAAACCATTTTATCTGTTATAGTATCTCTCGCCTTAAACAAATTATTGGCAACTCCATAGCCCAGTATCACTACATTGCTTCCTGTTTCCTGTTCGGTAACAGAAAAATTTCGGCCTTCGCTAAACTTAAATCCCGATATACCTATGTATTTTTCGTCAACACCCATTACGGTTACGTTAGGGTTGGTTTTTTCATACTGATATTTTACCGTAGAAGCAGAAGAGGGGCGGTTGGAAATAGAAACCTGAGCAGGAAAAGCAAATTTTTGCTTAAAAGCAGTGGCATGGTCGTAAGTAATATCGGGAAAACTTTGTCCCGAAGAGCCGCCTTTTTTTATCGTTAACCCTTTAGTGCGAATAGTGAAGCTGTTAGCCCCTACGTCAGAAAAATTTGAAACAATAGAAGATTTCATACTGTCAATAGCAGTAAGAATACCCACCAACGCCATAATGCCAATGGCTATAATCAGAAAGGTTAAAACCGTGCGTAGTTTATTAGAGCGTATGGCTCTTAATGCCAGCGTAATATTCAAGCCTAAATTCACAAAACGAAGATAGTGTGTTGTATTGAGGTTGTGTTGTTAAAAATGGTTAGCAGGTAAACGCTTTGTCATGCCGAGCATGCGCTTTGAATTTCGTTTTTAGAATTTCGCATTTCTACACCACCACATTCACCATTCTGCCCGGAACGAAAACGATTTTTTTGGGCGGTTTTCCGTCTAACCATTTCTGCACAATTTCATTTTGTAATACTACCGGTTCTACATCAACCTGAACAGCTTTTACAGGCATTTCTATTTTGGTGCGCAGCTTGCCGTTTACCGAAACAGGATATTCAAAATTATCTTCTACCAGATATTCCGCGTTAAACACAGGAAATTCCGTCTTGTGAACACTGCCTTTTTTCAGCAATATATGCTGCCACAATTCTTCGGCAAGAAAAGGCGCAAAGGGTGCCAATAGTAACACCAACTGTTCCAAAACACTGCGCTTATTACAGTTCAAATCTTTCAGTTCGTTTACGCAAATCATAAACGTGCTGATGCAGGTATTGAAGTTGAAACGTTCAATATCTTCGGTTACTTTTTTGATGGTTTTATGCAACACTTTCAGTTCGGCTTTGGTAGGCTCATCGTTGCTAAGCAGCAACACGCCTTTATCGTCATAAAACAAACGCCACAGCCTTTTCACAAACTTATATACGCCATCAATACCGTTGGTATTCCACGGCTTGCTTTGCTCTATGGGGCCTAAAAACATTTCATACATGCGGAAAGTATCTGCTCCGTATTGCTCAATAATATCATCGGGATTCACCACGTTGTATTTCGACTTCGACATTTTTTCAATTTCCCAGCCGCAGATATAATCACCCTTGCCTTCTCCTTTCCAAACAGGATTTCCGTTTTCATCTTCTAAAATGAAAATAGCATCCTTGTAGTCAGGATACATTACACGGAATTTTTCAATGTCCAATCTATCGTTATCAACGATATAAACATCCACATTCACTTGAAGAAAATTAAAAGTAATATCTTCCTCCAAAAATGGGTCAAACTCAAATCCTTCAGAATCCGATGCTAAAATCATAAACTTATTTTTGGCATCATTTTGAAGTTTTTTTAGTAGCAAAGCATTAAACCTAATGTTGTGAGATAGAAATATTGGCTTAAATTCATTGCTAATGGTTTGTTTAAATTTTTCTCGAAAATTTTCCTCACCAGAGGTAATATATTTAAAATTAAATGTTAACAAATACACAAAATTCGACCTGCCCTGAATCATACCCTGATTTACCAATTTACGATAAGGTTCGTGGGTTTCCACCCAGCCGCTGTCATAAAAGAATTTATGCCAAAAGCGAGAGTACAATAAATGCCCTACGGCATGTTCGGCACCGCCTATGTATAAATCAACATCTTTCCAATAGGCTTGTGCTTCTTTGCTTACGAAAGCATTTTCATTATGAGGGTCCATGTAGCGCAGAAAATACCAACTACTGCCGGCATAGCCCGGCATGGTATCGGTTTCGCGCAAAGTGCCATCTTCTAATTTTACCCAATCTTTTGCTGTAGATAATGGCGATTCGCCTGTGCCGGTGGGTTTAAATTCTTTCAGCACAGGTAATTCTACAGGCAAAGCGCTTTCGTTTAATAAATAAGGATTGCCATCTTTATAATGCACAGGGAAAGGCTCGCCCCAATAACGCTGGCGGCTAAAGCCCGCATCGCGCATTCTATAATTTACCTTGCGAGTACCAATGCCTTTCTCTTCCGCTAAATCAATTACTTTTTTGATGGCATCTTTTACTTCCAAGCCATTCAGAAAATAGCTGTTAATCATTTTGCCCAACTTATCTTCAATCGTTGCATTAGGGTACATGCTTTTGTCAATAATCTCCACAACAGGCAGATTGAATTTTTCGGCAAAGGCTTTATCGCGCGCGTCATCGGCAGGCACTGCCATAATCGCGCCTGTGCCGTAGCCCATCAGCACATATTCGCCAATCCAAACGGGTACTTTTTCATCTGTAAAAGGATTTAATACATAGCTACCCGTAAATGCTCCTGAAACGACTTTCACTTCTGATTGTCTTTCCCTTTCAGAACGAGATTTTACATAGGTAATATAGTCGTTGATTTCTTTCTCTTGTTCTGTTGTAGTTAATTCTTTCACCAAAGGATGTTCAGGCGCTAAGACCAAAAACGTTGCTCCGAAAATGGTATCGGGGCGGGTGGTGAAGACTTCGATAACAGCCCCTCCTAAATCCTCCCCTTCAGGGAGGACTTTGCTATCCGCATTGCTCGCTCCCGCTTTGAATTTTGAATTTTGAATTTTGAATTTAACACTTGCTCCTTCACTCCTGCCAATCCAGTTTCTTTGCATTTCTTTCAGGCTTTCAGGAAAATCTACTTCTTCCAAACCTTCTAACAGGCGTTGGGCATAAGCCGTAATTCTTAAAAACCACTGGCGCATGGGGCGTTTTGCTACAGGGTAGCCTCCACGAACCGAAACACCATTTACTACTTCATCGTTGGCCAATACAGTGCCCAGCTCTTCACACCAGTTTACATCACTAAAGCCCTGATAAGCCAGGCGATACTGCATCAAGATTTGCTGCTGTTCTTTTTCAGAAAGGGCGTTCCATGTTTCGGCATGAAAGATTAACTCGTTGGTGGTGGCTGCTTCAATATTTACATTGCCTTCGGTTTTGAAAGCAG
>CAYSGX010000043.1:3126-13051 GCA_964430605.1 uncultured Chitinophagaceae bacterium | reverse complement strand
CGATTCGTTTTTGGTGAGCCTTATGCCACCATCGATATAGCTGGTGTGTACGCCAAACTTTTCCATGATTCTTACAATGGCATTGTCGCCCTGAAAGCTCAGTTTATTTAAACCGAAAAGCTTTAAATCTACTTCTTCGGACAAAGCGGCCATTGCATAATAGTATGACGCTGCGCTCCAGTCGCTTTCAACTTTTATATCACGGGCTTCGTATCGTTGAGGCGGAATGGAAATAACACTTTGAGTCCATTCGTGTACAATACCAAAATGCCTCATAACCTGCAAGGTCAATTCTATGTATGATTTTGAAACAATATCGCCATTCATTTTTACCAACAAGCCCTGGGGCAACATGGGCGCAATAAGCAGCAATGCCGAAACAAACTGGCTGCTCATGGAAGCATCAATTTCAATTTTATTGCCACTCAACATGCGGCCTTTAATTAATAATGGCGGGTAGCCTTCCTGCTCTTTATACGCTATCACCGCACCCAGTTGCCTTAGTGCATCTACCAGCGGGCCAATAGGCCGCTCGAGCATTCGTTGAGAACCGGTGAGCGTTACATCGCCTTCATGAATAGCTAAAAACGCGGTGAGAAAACGCAGCGTGGTGCCGCCATCTTTGCAATCTAAAACGGGCCCGGAAGAGTTTATTAATTCAAATAGTGTGAGCGAATCTTCGCTTTGTGAATAGTTGGTGATGCTGAAATCCTGGGCACATAATGCCTTAATGAGCATTACACGAGCCGTGATACTTTTAGAACCCGGCAATTGAATGCTGCCTTTTAAAGTTTTATCGTTTTTCGTTATACGGAATTTCATGGTTTGCCCCTCCTACATTTATTTATGCCAATAATTTTGGCTAATGGAGTAATTACTAAAGTGCGAATTTTATAATATTTCGCCTAAATAATGCACGGCCTTTTTAACATCTTGTTCATTACAGGCAATATTATATACAGGCTTGCCCATTTGCTGCAATAAAGTGAAATTTATTTTATGCTGAATATTTTTTTTATCGTTTTTCAGAAAGGGAATTAAATCGGAATATTCAAATTGCAAATTGAACTGATTGTGATAAATATTCAGCAAGTATTTTTCTATTTCAAGGCGTTGTACTTCAGGAAAATCAATAACCTTTCCGGCCAAATACAACTCGGCAATAATGCCCCACGCCACCGCATAGCCATGAGGAATTGGTTTATTATTTTTTAAAGCAAAACTTTCAATGGCATGGCCAATGGTGTGCCCTAGGTTCAGCACTTTCCTTAAACCTGTTTCTTTATAATCGGCATTGGTAACGCTTTGTTTCAGCGCAATAGATTTTTGTATTATTTGCTGAATGGTATCTTTCGATGGCGGTGTTATTGCAGGCTGAATTTGTTTCACTTCATTCCAATAGCTTGCATCTTCAGCAATAAGCGCATGTTTCACCACTTCGGCATAACCGCTCAAAAACTCAGTTTGCGGCAATGTGTTTAAAAATTCAGTATGAATAAAAATATGCACCGGCTGCTGAAACAACCCAATACCATTTTTTATATCATGAAAATCTATGCCTGTTTTTCCGCCTGCGGTGGCATCTACCATAGCAAGCAGTGTAGTGGGAATATTTATAAAATCAATACCTCTTTTATACAGCGAAGCGATGAAACCGCCCATGTCTGAAATTACACCGCCACCTAAATTAATAAGCAGTGCGTCTCTGTCTGTTTGCCATTCAAAAAGTCGCTGCCAAACATTTTCGCAGGTAGCGAAGTTTTTATTTGCCTCTCCTGAAATTATTTCAACCACTTTAGCTTCAACAAGTGTTTTATTTGCATTAAGCAACAGCAGTAAGCAGTGTGCTTTAGTGTTTTCATCGACCAGTATGATGCACTGCGAATATTTTTCAAAAGAAAAAAGTGTGCTTACCTGCCGCAAATCACTAATAAAAGATATGGGAGCAGCAGCCTTCATACATCAGGCTTTACGGTAGTTCTTAAAGAAACTTTTACACTGAATCTGCAACACGCCCAACACCGCTTCGCGCATAATATTGATGCTCATTTTAGAAACGCCCTGCTCGCGATCTTTAAATATGATGGGCACTTCGGCAATTGCAAAACCATGTTTCCATGCGTTGAATTTCATTTCAATCTGAAAGGCATAGCCTATAAACTGAATGCTGTCTAAATCTATGGTTTCTAAAACTTTTCTGCGGTAGCAAATAAAGCCTGCGGTGCTGTCTTTACAGGGAATTAAAGTAACCATGCGCACATATAACGATGCCCCGTAAGAAAGCAACTTTCTTTCGATGGGCCAGTTTACCACACCACCATCTTTTACATAGCGCGAACCCACCGAAACATCAGCCGTTCCATTTTCAACAGCATTATACAGCCTCACTAAATCATCGGGATTGTGCGAAAAATCGGCATCCATCTCGAAAATGTATTCGTAGTGATGTTTCAATGCCCACTTAAAGCCATGAATATAGGCAGTACCTAAACCTTGCTTGCCCTTGCGCTCTTCAATAAATAACTTTCCAGGAAACTTTTGTTGATATTCTTTTACGATTTGCGGTGTGCCATCGGGCGAGCCGTCATCGATAATAAGCAAATGAAAATCTTTGGGCAACGAGAATACTTTTTCTATCATTGCCCCAATGTTTTCTTTTTCGTTGTAAGTAGGAATAATTACAATACTATCGCTCAAAAGATGAAACCTTTAAAATTGGTTGCCAAAACTAAAACTTTTAGTTTAAAGTTTTTTGTAAGGCGGTTTTGTTTACTTAATGGCATCTCTAAAATTTGATTATTTCACGCAAAGGCGCAGAAACACGAAGAAAATTGAAATTGATTTTCAATGCTTTGCGGCTTATTTTCCTAGCGTGAAACATGAGTATTTTGATTTTTCAGAACTGTCTTTAATGCCGGGCAAGCAAGTGTTTGCAACATAAAATACATTGCCTAGTTCCGCTTCTGATTAAAGCGCAACCACGCGCCCGATTTAGGCAGTGGCGCTTCAATAGTAACAGGCTCTTGCTTCACGGGGTGCTGAAAATGCAGCCGCTTTGCCAACAGGCAAATAGATAAATCTTCATTGGCCTCTTTATAGCCATATTTCAAATCGCCCACAATAGGGCAACCAATAGCAGCCAACTGCACTCTTATTTGATGCTGCCGCCCTGTTTTAGGTTTTACCTCAAGCAAAAAGTAGCCATCTATATTCAGCAAAACCTTATAATCAAGCACAGCCTCTTTACTACCGACAGTTTCTTTCAGCGTAGCACGGGTAATGTTTTTATTCTCTACACGGGTAAGAAAATGTTTCAGCGTACCGCTTTCCTGTGCAGGCTTTTTGGCAACAACAGCCCAATAAGTTTTTTCAATCTTTTTATTTTTCAGCATTTCATTAAGCCTTTCCAAGGCTTTGCTGGTGCGGGCAAACATCAGTATGCCACTGGTAGGCCTGTCTAAACGGTGCACCAGCCCCAAATACACCGCCCCCGGCTTGTTATACTTCACCTTTATATATTGTTTCACCCAATCGCCAATGGGGTCGTCTCCGGTTATGTCTCCCTGCGACAGTTTTCCCGCAGGCTTATTCACAGCAATAATATGGTTGTCTTCAAAAAGAATTTCTATGTTCGTTGGGTATTGCATGGTGTAAAGTTGAGAAAAGAATTTAAGTGTAATGCCAACAAGTAATACTAATTGTATTTCAAAAATAGTCTGATTATGCGGGGAGGTTTTGAAATTTACAATAGTTTATACCGTAAGACATTAGACTAATATTGAAATATAAACGGTATAACGACTAAAAACATTTCAGAATGAAAACATTGAAATCAATTGCACTGCTACTGATATTAGTAATTTCTATTTCAGCCTGTGACAAAAAAAAGAAAAACGGAGATAACGACAACAAGCCTACACCTGTTGACTCTACCAATATTCAAGGCTACAGCATATTGAGCAAACTGCCGGGAATATGGAATGGCAGTGTTACTTCCACAACTGCTTTGGGCAGCTACCCCGAATGGATTGTTGATTTCAGACCAATAGCGGCTTCGCAGGTTTCGGCCAAATCTGAATTAGATAAAGTGAATGATATTTTCATGTCGTTCTTTATAGTGAAGCACGATAATAAATTCAAAATGGCTTTTAGAAATGGTGGCGGCTTCGCGGGTAATCAGCGTATTGCCTATGCTGTATTAGATAGCGTGAAGGAAGAAAACAACCAATCGTATTACCGCTTTGTAGATTTTAAAGCAGGCGAAAACAGGGTTTATACTGAAATGATTTTCAAAGGCGACAGCTTAGATATGAAGGTGTTTACCAATAAATACGGAACGCTCGCTACGCCCACCATTCACATGCACTGGAAACCAAAGTTAGTAGATAATACTTCAACACAAGCGGCCACTACCCTATTCAACTTTCCGCAGAAAAAAATGCAGCGTGATTTTAGCGCCATATTCGATGGCTTAGGCGAATCTATTTTTTACAACCAAGCCCAGGATATTTATAATGAAGCCTCACAACCTTATTTGGGAAAAACCACCGTTAATATTTCTTTCGACAACGGCCTTACGGTTGAGGCTTCCAAAAAAGTGTTTATCATAATTACTACGCAGCCGCTTTTTAACGGCTTTGTATTTAATGCGGGCAACCTGACATATCGTTCCCGCTATGTAATACTTGCCGCTAACGACAACAGCTATACTTTCACCAATATGCACCCCGGCACTTATTATGTATATGCGCTGTATGATAAAGATGGCAATAATAATTTCTCAGGTGGCGATTATACCTCTTCTAATTTCAGCAACAACTTTACCTTAACCGATAAAGGCGAAACTACTGCTGCGGTAAATATCAATTTTGTAATTCCGTAAAACGATTGTCATTTTATATTTTGATGTTAAGCTAATAAGTATATTTGACTAAAGGTTATTTTCGGATTAAGAAATCCTACGATACGGCTTCGGATTTATAAAATCCGAAGAGCGGAGATTTAGGAAAACAATCAGCTATAGATAAGTTTTTAGACAAAATCTTTGATGAATTTAAAAATGAAAAAGAATGAACGATTTATTCATTGGATTAATATTTATTCTTGCTTCAATAGTATGTTTTGTTGTATTGATTAGATATCCACAAAAAAGAAGAACTGGTGCACTAATCAATGTAAGAGCAGTAGTTGCTCTTTTAATGTCATTTGCATTAGGATTAATTTATTTATATAAATATTTTACCCAGTAAGGATAGTGTATCAAAAAATCACTTTTGATAAAAATATCACTTGCCATAGAAATATTGCAGCCGAAACTTTTCAAGCGGTGGATATTCTTTTTCATATTTTAAGTAGTTTCGCATTTGTTTACATGTTGTTCTATGCCAAGTGAGAAACAATTTAGCGTTGCTTTAAGTACTATTTCAGGAAGTGCTTTTCCAAATATTTTGAAAGTATTTAAAGGGCAACGAGTTGACAGCGGTTTTGTTGGAAGAAAACTTAGCGCTTACGCGGTGAGTTTAGCTGCCGAGCCTTTCAGGTGGTGGGAAGAATTGCGTTATGGCGGTGCTATAAAAACATTAAAAGTTCCTGAAAGCCCGGTGTTTATTTTGGGGCATTGGCGAAGCGGCACTACATTATTGCACAATATGATTGCGCAAGACCCGCAGTTTGCTTTTGTTACTACTTATCAAGGGGTGTTTCCCAATCAGCTATTAGGAAGCAAGTGGCTTTTCAGAAATATTATGGAAGCTTTAATGCCGGATAAACGCCCTTCGGATAATATGAAATTATCGCCCGAATTACCGCAGGAAGAAGAGTTCGCTTTAGGTAATATTTGCCCTTACAGCTTCTATAATTACTGGTATTTTCCCGATAAGGCATTAGTGTTTTACGATAAGTATATTCGTTTTGAAGGGGTGACTGATGAGGTGAAAAAAGGCTGGATTTCAAGCTATACAAAGTTGATGAAGAAATCGATGCTTTATCATGGTAAGCAGCAGTTTGTTTCAAAAAACCCACCGCATACAGGGCGAATAAAAATACTGCTCGAAGCATTTCCCAATGCAAAATTCATTTACATCTATCGTAACCCTATTACCGTTTTTGAATCTACCAAAAAGCTTATTTCAAGTACGATTCATACATTGAATTTTCAACATATAGATGAGGCATGGATAGAAGATACTGTTCTTGAATACTACAAGCGCATTATTAATGATTACGAAACCAATAAGCATCTTATACCGGAAGGAAATTTAGTAGAAGTTAAGTTTGAAGATTTTGAAAAAGATACAGTTTCAGGCTTAAAAAATATTTACGAAACCTTAAATATTAAAGGGATAGATACCGCATTGCCATTGTTTCAGCAATATGTCAATGCTCAAAGTAAGTACAGGAAAAATTCTTATAAATTTTCTCGCGAGAAAGTAGCATTAATACAAAAGCATTGGGGCTTTAGTATGGAACAGTATAGCTATGGCTTACCCGAAGGCATGGAACTGGTTTAACGCATCGTTTAAATTTATAATTCCTCACCTCACTTTTACATTTACTATGAGAGCAATTATACAAATGCAGAAAGCTGTTGAGGCTATTTCAACTTATACAGGAAGTATCCCGCTTTCGATACACCTTAAACAATATTCAAGATTACATAAGGAAATGGGTTCGAGAGACAGGCGTTTTTTGCAACAATTAACTTACCAATATTTTCGGCTGAATAATGCCATTAATGCCGAAAGTGTTGAGCGGAAAATTGCTATCGCGCATATACTTTCAAATAACGAACCCGATGATTTCTATAAGTTTTGGCACGAGAAAAGTACATTGCCAATAGAATTATTGAATGCCGATTATTCGGCTAAAATTAATTGGGCAATAAAAAATAATTTATTTAAAGGAATACAATTTCAATTTCCGTTTGCTGAAAATATTTCAGAAAATATTGATGCTGAATTTTTTTTACAAAGCCATTTATCGCAGCCTTATACGTGGATTAGGTGTAAAAGAAAAAATATTAAAACCGTAAAGGAAGAATTGAATGCTTTGGCGGCCGTGTACACCACTATTAATGATACTGAAACAGCATTGGGCTTTTCGAAGCATATAGATTTCAGCAAAATGAAAACTTTTGAAAAAGGTTTTTTCGAAGTGCAGGATTTAAGTTCGCAATTAACGGGCACTTTGTTTCAGCCTAAGCAGCACCAAAATTGGTGGGATTGCTGTGCCGCATCGGGAGGCAAGTCTTTATTGCTGAAAGATACAGAGCCTACAGTGAAATTACTGGCTACTGATAACCGGCCTGCGATTATAGAAAATTTAAAAACCAGATTTAAAAGAGCCAATATTTCTAATTTTGAAACAGCTATAACAGACCTTGAATATGGTAAGCCCAAATTTGCACAAAAGTTTGACGGCATTATTTTAGATGCACCCTGCACAGGCAGTGGCACCTGGGGAAGAAATCCCGAAAGAATGAGTTTTTTCAATGAAAATGAAATTGCTTCTTATGTTGAAAAGCAATATAAAATCGCATTAAATGCCGCCTCTTTTTTGAAGCCCGATGGAAAACTGATTTACATTACCTGTTCGGTGTATAAGCAGGAAAATGAAGAAAACATTTTGCGCATTGCCAAGGCAACTAACTTAGCAGTGAAAGAAATGAAATATTTTAAAGGCTATACTCATAATGCCGATACCATGTTTGGCACGGTGTTGAGCAGGTGAATGTTTTCAGTTTTTTCTTTCAGCATTTACTTTAAAAATGCGCCATACATCCACACCAATTTTTCCTGCTCCCTGATATAATCGCTCATTAAGGCATTTGTGCCTTCATCATTCGCATTAGCGGAAAGTTCCAGTATTTCTCTTTCAATTTCTATTAAAACCTGAAAGCCTTTCACTACTTCCTTTACAGCTTTAACGCCATCTGAAACATCAATAGCTTCTTTAATGGTAGAGGTTTTTGTGTATGCCGAAAAAGAGTGTAATGGCGTGTGCCCTAAAGTAAGAATACGCTCGGCAATTTCATCAATTTTCAATACCGCATCGTTATACAATTCTTCAAATTTCAAGTGCAGTTCAAAAAACTTTTGTCCGGTAATATTCCAATGAAAACCTCTGGAATTGATATAAAATAGTTGGTAATTGGCTAAAAGAACATTTAACTTTTCGGCTAACTGTTTAGATTTCTTTTCGTCTAATCCAATTTGGTTTTTGTTTTTCATAATAACAGGATTTTTATAGGTTATTTATAATGCATGAAGCGCATTAAGGTTATAATGCACTTTACGAAACAGCCTTATTTATGCAGTTTGCATATAATGTAAAAGTTAATCGAGCAAGCCGTTTTGCAAAGCAAAACGCACCAATCCTGCCGTATTTTTTACATCAAGTTTTTGCAGCAAATTTCTTCTGTGCGTATCTACAGTTCTTACGCTAATGCCTAATTTTTCCGCTATATCGGCATTGGTAAGCTCTTCTGAAATCATTTTTATTATTTCTGTTTCGCGCCTTGTAAGCTGAACATCTGATTTATATTCTTTTTTTGCGGAAGGGAATTCTTTGTAGATATACTTTGAAAGCATGATGGAAGATACATCATTGCTGAAATAATTTTCTCCGCGGCTAACAGATTCTACAGCTTTTAACAACTCTTCTTTAGTGGTATTTTTCAGTAAGTAACCTTTAGCGCCTGCTTGCAGCATTTTTACAATATAATCTTGCTCATCGTGCATCGAAAGCGCTAAAACTTTAGCATTCGGATACTTTTTTACTATTTCTTTGGTGGTGTCAATGCCCGTTTTTTTAGGCATTTTAATATCCATAATAATTACATCATAGTTAGTGGCATCCAGCTTTTCAAGACATTCATCTCCATCGGTAGCCTCATCAATAAGCACTATACTTTTTTCACCTTCTAACAAAGATTTTATACCGATTCTAATCATCGGATGGTCATCTACAAGTAATATTTTCAAAGTTTCCATGTTTGGTTGTATTACGTCAAATATAATTATTAGTATTCAGAAAAAAACAAAGTGGGTGTAATTTGTAAAGAAACTAAATAATTAATCATGATTTTTTATGTTTAACTATCTGTATGCAATTTAGGTTTATTATTCTGTTAATTATTGTTCAATATTAACCTTTATTAATTTTTCTGCTAAAAGAATACGCTGTAAGTAGTAAACATAACCGAAACTATCTCTGCCGTATTTCGTATAAGACAATAATATTTATGAAAAAAGCAGAAAGTACCTTCATCCTTTCTGCCAACTAAAAAACTTATGGTATGAGATTAATGTATAACAATTTCAAAAGGCAGGCGGGCCTGAATACCGTTCATCTCTTTAACAGATTGCATTTTTTCCCAAACAGGGTAAAACTCGCCCAAGCGGCCCTTGATGAAATACGCTTCAGTATCGTTCTTTAATGATTTGAAAATTTTCTCAAAAGGCTCTTCACTTTCAGGATATTCTTTGGTGCGGTAATTTTTTAAACCAGCTTTAAACGCAGCGATGGTAATGGCTTCATCCATGCCGCCAATTACATCTACCAAGCCTATTTCTTTAGCCTGAACACCTGTCCACACTCTGCCCTGCGCTACTTCATCTACAGCTTCTATAGTCATGCCTCTGCCTTCAGCAACACGTTTTTTGAATTTATAGTAAATAGTGTCAACACCATGCTGAATAATACTTCTGCCTTCTGTATCAATAGGTTTTACCAATGAGCCTAAGTCAGAAAATTTTCCGGTTTTCACATTATCGAAAGTAATACCGAGGTGTTTATTTAAGAAGCCCTGCATGTTAGGCACAATTCCAAATACACCAATTGAACCGGTAATAGTATTAGGCTCGGCAATAATGGTATCGGCATAGCAGGCAATATTATATCCTCCCGAAGCAGCCACATTACCCAT
>CAYSGX010000043.1:0-3116 GCA_964430605.1 uncultured Chitinophagaceae bacterium | reverse complement strand
AGACACAATCACGGGCATTTTCTTTTTTGCCAATTCAATTTCGCGCAGCATAATTTCAGAAGCCAACGCGCTGCCACCCGGAGAGTTTACTCTTAATACCAATGCTTTAATGTCTTTGTCTTGCCTGATTTTACGTATCAGTTTTGCCACTCTTTCTGAACCAATATTATTATCATCGCCTTTGCCATCTACTATATCACCTTCGGCATATAACACCGCGATTTTATCGGCCTTTAAATCAATTTTGGTTTTTGACGGGGCTTTGTCATATTTTTTAAGTGTTACAGAAACTAATTTATCATCTTCTTTTTTCCCGGTGCGTTTTTTCAAATCGTCTAATACCACATCGTAATAAGCCAGTTCATCTACCAGTCCAAAGGCTTTGGCATCTTCGGCCCTGCGTATCAATAAGTTGTCTGAAATGCTGTCGAGCAACTGCTCATCTATTTTCCGGGCATCAGCAATGTTTTTGATATAGTGTGTGTAAATGCTGCTTAGGTAGGAGGTTATTTGCTCTCTGTTAGGCTCGCTCATTTTCTCTAAACGGAAAGGTTCTGTAGCGCTTTTGAATTTTCCGGCATAAAAAATTTGCATCTCAATGCCCAGTCTGTCGAGCATATTTTTAAAGAAAGCCAGTTCGGTGTTTAATCCTGAAAACTCTATTACTCCAAAAGGATTGAGATATACTTTGTCGGCAACAGAAACCAGATAAAAGGCTTTTTGTGTCATCACCTCGGCATAAGCCACCACAAATTTTCCTGAAGTTTTAAAATCTATAAGTTGTTTACGAATAGCTTCGGTAGTCGCTACGCCATTCGGCATAATAGTAACATCTAAATATATGCCCTTGATATTATCATCTTCTTTCGCTTTTTTAATATTTTTCAGAATATCATTCAGCCCCAGGTTATTTGAAGATTCAAGCGTGTTGAAATTGAAATTCTCGAAAGGGTTGTTAGATGTTTTTTCTGAAATGGAATAGTCGAGATTGATATGAAGTATAGAGTTGGCTTCTACTTTAGTTTCATCTTCTTTAGATGCCGATGCTACAATACCTGCAATAATAACAACGCCAAGTATTACAATAATGAAAAAGCCGACAATTGAAGCAAACAACGCGGCAAAAAAAGTTTTAAAAAAACCCATGAAAATTATTTTTTGTGTGAATTTAAGTGTAACGAAAATACTTACAAATCTTTTATTAGTTAGCTTTGGCAATAGTTAAGAATTCTTAAATGCAGGCTCTGTACTTATTGTTAGGCAGCAATCGCGGAAACCGTCTTGATTATCTGCTTCAGGCAAAAATGTTGTTAGAAACCAGATTTGATAAATGTGTTGCCGCATCGGCTGTTTATGAAACGGCAGCATGGGGTAATACCAATCAACCTGCCTTTTATAACCAGGCATTATTGTTTAATTGTGATAAAAATGCTTTAGACATTCTGAAAGATATAAAAGCTATTGAACAACAATGTGGAAGAGTATTTTCGGGTAAATGGAACGAGCGTGAAATTGATATTGACATTTTGCTTTATGGCAGAATGGTTTTTGAATCGGAAGAATTATCTGTTCCGCATAAAATGCTGCACAAAAGAAGGTTTGCACTTACACCTTTATGCGAAATTGCTCCCAACTTTTTGCACCCCGTTTTGAACGAAACGATTGAAACGCTTTTGAATAATTGTGAAGATACCCTGGCTGTAAATAAAATCAATATTCAGCATGAAGTATAATTTTATAACTATTGAAGGTTGCATCGGCTCGGGAAAAACCACATTGGCTAATATGTTGGCAAAAGATTTTGAGGCTAAGCTTGTGCTGGAAGCGTTTGAAGATAATCCATTCTTACCTAAATTTTATGAAGAACCCGAAAAGTTTGCCTTCGCGCTTGAGCTGTTTTTTATGGCCGAACGCTATAAGCAGATAAAAGATTTTGTGGCCGCGCCCGATTTGTTTCAGCAAAAAATCATAAGCGATTATTTATTTACCAAGTCATTGATATTTGCCAATATTACTTTGCAGGAAGATGAAAATGTATTGTACAGAAGGTTGTTTAACATTATTAACGCGCAGTTGCCACAACCCGAATTGATTATTTACCTGCACAATACTATTCCCAATTTGCTGTATAATATCGCCATGAGAGGCAGAAGTTATGAGCAAAATATTCAGGCTGAATATTTAGAGCAATTGCAGGCGGCTTATATGCAATATTTTAAGTCTTCTGCACAGCTCACTGTTTTAATGGTAAATGCCGCTGCAATCGATTTTGTAAATAACGCTGAACATTACGATAAATTGAAGCAATTGCTTTTTAATGATTACGGCAAGGGTATTCATTATATCAATCTGTAAACTTATAGCCCACACCTCTCACCGAATGGAAGTATTTTGAGTTCCCTTTTACCGCTATCCAAACTTTTGTTATTAAGGTCTGTTCACTATTGTATCCCGCTTGCCGGGACTATGTTTTGCTTAAAACAGGCATCAGGCAATCATAGTTTTGCAAGCAAAACACAATTTAGCAGTAAATCCTACATTATACCAAATCTATGTTTCTATTGTGGTTATAATATTTTTATGTGGTATTTTGTTCTACACGATAGGTCTGAAAGCAATTTGTTATTTTCAGTTAAAGCATCGGCAAATAAAACTATTTTACAATCCGCTGACCAAATATTTCACTTGCCTTTGAAGATTAGCCGTTACCTTTGCGCCCTGTTTAGATTAATTCTAAGTTAAATAATGAAGAAATTATTGTTTGTCCTTTGCGCGTTTGTCGCATTCAGCGGTTGTTTTAACAGTTCCGAAAACGTAGTAAACATATACACGCACCGCCATTATAAAGCCGATGATATTGTTTACAGGGAATTTACCAAACAAACGGGCATTAAGGTAAATGTCATAAAATCTGCTGCCGACCAGTTGATTTCGCGTTTAGAACTGGAGGGCGAAAATACGCCTGCCGATATATTGATTGCCGTTGATGCCGGGCGTTTGTGGCGTGCAAAAGAAAAAGGATTGTTACAGCCAATTACTTCTGAAACCATCAACCAAAATATTCCGCATTACCTGCGCGATAAAGAAAACTACTGGACTGCTTTCTCCTATCGTTG
>CAYSGX010000042.1:11553-13249 GCA_964430605.1 uncultured Chitinophagaceae bacterium | reverse complement strand
CTGCATTTGACGAGCGTTTGTCATGCTGACGAAGGAAGCATCTCTAAATCAAAAGATTCCTTACTTCATGTCAATGGCAGTTTAAACCAAGAGATTCCTCCCTCCGGTCGGAATGACACCGCTACTACCTTGAATAGCATGATGAATCCGAAGGATTCAAACGTTTATGGAAATGAACGCAACCAATTAATTACGACCCCAACGGGGTCGCACACAGGTACAATAACTATCAGTTATAAATATGCAATCCCTTCGGGATTCAACAGAAAAGGTTACTTTTTGAATTTTGAGTTTTGAACTTTATATAATTACCGTTCACTCTCTAAGCGTTGTTTCTTTAGCGGGTTCGCTGTTATTTCAGCATGATTTTTCCTGTTTTTTGAAACATCTATGGCAGTGAATATCGCTTCTCTGAATGAATCTGATAATGCCAAATCTTTTCCGGCTATATCGAAAGCTGTGCCGTGGTCGGGTGAAGTTCTTACTACCGGCAAACCTGCCGTAAAATTTACGCCACTGCCAAAACATAGTGATTTAAAAGCTACTAATCCCTGGTCGTGATACATGGCTAATACCACGTCAAATTTTTCAAATTGTCCCGAGCCTATTAAACCATCGGCAGCATAAGGGCCGTAAGCCAATATCCTGTTTTCCTGTGCTTTTTTAATGGCAGGCAGAATAATTTCTTTTTCTTCTGAACCTAATAGTCCATTATCACCTGCATGTGGATTTAAGCCCAATACGGCAATTTTAGGCTTTGATATTCCGAAGTCTTTAAAAAGCGATTCGTTGAGAATTTCAATTTTTGTCAGAATCTTTTTGGTGGTGAGCGCTGCCGCCACATCTTTTACGGGAATGTGGTTGGTAACCAAACCTACTCTGATAAAATCGCAGGTAAGCAACATTACAGTTTCTGCAACGCCAAAGTAATTGGCAATATATTCGGTGTGCCCGGTAAAAGTGCCTGTTTTAGGTTTAACTAAACTTTTATCTAACGGGGCAGTTACCAAAGCATCTATAGCGCCTTCTTTCAAATCTTTCAAAGCAGTATCTAATGCGACCAGAGCAGCTTCACCGGCTTGTGGCGAAGCGGTACCTAAGTTGATAATAGCATTTTCATCGATACAATTCACTACGTTTAAAAGTTTAGCGGCTGGCGGGACACCCGCTTTTAATTGCTGATGATTTACGGTATCAATATTTAATGCCTTTTTGTGATAGGCAATAATTTTGGCAGAGCCATAAACAACAGGTGTGCAGTAATCAAACAAGCGGTTATCTGAAAATGCTTTCAGGATTACTTCTACACCTACACCATTGTAATCGCCAATGGTGATGCCGATTTTCGGTTTATTTTTTTCTGTCTGGGACATATTGTTTTAGTATCTGTTCTTTATAAAATCAAATAATAAGCGCACCCCTGCACCTGTTCCGTTTTTCAAACGATAGCCATCGTTTTTATCGAACATGGCAACACCTGCAATGTCTAAATGTAGCCACGGGTAGTTGGTGAAATGTTTTAAAAACATACCTGCGGTTGTGGCGCCTGCCAATGCGAAGCTAATCCTGTCATATTAGTCATGCCTGACTATAGACGGTAAGCTGGCGAAAAGAAAAGGAGGGTTGTTTGCTTGGGGGCGACCAGCCCGCTGGCTAATGGGGGTGGACGCTTTGAAATTTGGTGCCCCGGGCAGGA
>CAYSGX010000042.1:3723-11543 GCA_964430605.1 uncultured Chitinophagaceae bacterium | reverse complement strand
AAATGTTTTAAAAACATACCTGCGATTGTGGCGCCTGCCAATGCGCCCCCCACATTTTTCAAATCGGCAATGTCGCTTTTAATATAAGCGTCATATTCTTCCCATAACGGGAACTCTACTAAACGCTCGTGTACGTTATAGCCGCTTTCAGAAATAGTTTGCTTTACTTTTTCATCGGCAGTGCCCATATACACAATACCCTCGCTGCCAATGGCACGCATGGCTGCGCCTGTCAGGGTCGCTAAATCAATCACTAATTCAGGATTATATTTTTGCGCATAGCTTAACGCATCAGCCAATATCATTCTGCCTTCGGCATCGGTATTTAATACTTCAACAGTTAAGCCATTATGCATTTTTATTACATCGCCCGGTACATAAGCGTTTTCGCCCGGGCGGTTGTCTGTAGCAGGAATTAAAGCAATAACATGCACGGGCAACCCGGCTTTTGCAATGGCGTACATTGTTGCTGCAACGGCAGCGGCACCTGCCATGTCGCTTTTCATTTTATCCATAGAGCTTTCTGTTGGTTTCAGCGATAGCCCGCCTGTGTCATACACCACGCCTTTGCCTACTAAAACTAATGGCTTTTTGTTCTTAAAAGTTTTGGGCTTGTATTCTAAAGTATTGAAGGTGGGAGGGTTTTTGCTGCCTAAGTTTACGGCTAACAAACCACCCATTTTTAATGATTGAATTTTGGCTTTATTAAAAACCTCAACTTTAAAACCTGCTGCTTTTCCAAGCTTTTGAATTTCTTTTGAAAGTTGCTCGGCAGTTAAATAAGACAAAGGCTCGTTTACTAAATCGCGGGCAATCAATGTAGCTTCTGTAACTGTTTGAAGTGCCATAAAATCTGCTTTAGTAATGTCTTTATCTAACAGTTGTAATTCTTTAAAAGTATTAGGCTGAATATTTTTCCCGGTTTTGTATTTCAGGAATTGATAATTGCCCAATACTATTCCTTCGGCATATAAATACGCGGCATCTTTTTGGTTGGTGAGGTTGTGTAAAACACAGGAAGCAATTTTATGAGTATTCAGAATACCTGATAATTTCGAACCGCTTTTTCTGTAATTTTCTCTTTCGGCAGGTGTATGCGCTTCTTTCTCCTGGTAATCTATCCAAATATTTTTTTCGCCATGCTGAAAATGTACCGGAGATATTTTATTCTTAATGGCATTTCTTAATTGCGCAATGCTTTCTTTTGATAAACCCATATTGTCTAAATCGGTAGATTTATCGGTAATCACCAATAGGGTTTTCGCAGTTTTGGTATTGTTTACCAGCTTTAAAACGGTGTTGCTCATAGTGTAAATTTTAAGGTTGTCAAAGATAGGGAATAGATTGAAGCATAGAATACAGAAAAATTATATCACCATCTTTGCAAATAATTTCACGCAAAGGCACAAAGCCGCTAAGTTTTTTCTTTGCGATTTTACGGCTTGGCGAGAAAGCATCAGCGCGATTCGCGTAATCTGCGGGAAATTTTTTAAGACATTTTAGTATTGACGGGATACTATCAACCAATATAAATGATAAGAGCAAAAAAAATATGGGGGCAACATTTTTTAAACGCGCCCGATGTTATTCATAATATTTTGCAAGCCATTCCTGAAATTTCAGAAGAGCATTTGGTGGTAGAAGTAGGCCCGGGGCAAGGCGTGTTAACGAAACATCTTTTAGAAAAATTTGGCGAAAGGTTTTATGCTATTGAAGTTGATCCTGATTTAATAGATTATTTACCCAAGCATTTTCTCGAATTGAAAGACCGGCTTATTCACAAAAACTTTCTTGATTTCGATTTAGCTTCTTTTACCAATAAACCGTTGGTGATTGTTGGAAACTTTCCTTACAATATTTCCAGCCAGATTGTTTTTAAAGCTCTGGAACAACGAAATCAGGTTACCCATATTATCGGTATGTTTCAGAAAGAAATGGCGTTGAGAATTGTATCGCCACCGGGAAGCAAAGACTATGGTATTTTAAGTGTATTGGGCGGGGCGTTTTATGATGGCAAATATTTGTTTGATGTTGACAGAACTTGTTTTACGCCACCGCCCAATGTTACTTCAGGAGTAATCAGATTAGACAGAAATAAAGTACAACACTTAGCTTGCGATGAAATACTTTTTGTTAAAGTGGTGAAAGCCGCGTTTAATCAAAGAAGAAAAATGTTACGCAACAGTTTAAGCGGTTTGGTAAACGATAAAGCGCTTTTTGAAAACAACTATTTTACCAAGCGCCCTGAACAGTTGAGTATTCAGGATTTTATTGCCATAACTAATTTGGTGCAAGGGTAAATTTATTAGTATGAAACAGCCTGTTAAAATATTAATTACCGACAATGTACATGAATGTTTTATTGAAGCAATGCAAGTTTCGGGTTGTGAAGTGCATTACAAAAACACTATTGACAGAGCGGCAGTTTTAGCAATAATTCCTGACTATGAAATACTGCTCATCAACAGCCGCATTAAAGCCGATAAAGAATTAATAGATAAAGGCACAAAATTGAAAGCCGTTGCGCGCATTGGTTCAGGATTAGAAGTTATAGATACTGAATATGCGGCAACAAAAAATATTGTTTGCATAAATGCACCCGAAGGCAACAGAGATGCCGTAGCCGAACACGCTTTAGGTATGTTGTTGTGTTTGCTGAATAATATTCATGTTGCAAATGCTGAAGTGAAAGCGGGGCAGTGGCTTAGAGAACAAAACAGAGGCACTGAATTGGGCGGGAAAACTATTGGCATTATTGGCTTCGGGAATAATGGCAGCGCCTTTGCCGAAAAACTAAAAGGCTTTAAGGTAACAATACTGGCTTACGATAAATATAAAACCGGCTTCGGCAATGAATATGTAAAAGAAAGCGGCCTTCAGGAAATTTTTGAAAAAGCCGATATCGTGAGTTTACACCTTCCTTTAACTGAAGAAACCTGTCAATTAGTTAACAAAAATTTCATTTCGGCATTTAAAAAAGATTTTTATTTTCTGAATATGGCCAGAGGAAAAAATGTAGTTACGGCAGATTTAGTTAACGCGTTACAGCAAGGTAAAATTTTAGGCGCTTGTTTGGACGTATTGGAAAATGAAAAGCCGGAAACGCTTACAAGTGAGCAAAAGCAAAGCTTTCAGCAACTTAAAATAATGAATAATGTTTTGCTAACTCCACATATAGCAGGTTGGACATATCAGTCAAAAGTGAAAATTGCAGAGGTGCTTGCAACCAAATTACAGATTTTATTATCTGCTTTTTAAATGTGAATAAATTAAAATTCGGGTTAAAAAAAGTTAACAAAACCTTTTTTTACTATTTTTGGCACTCGTTGTTAAAAAACCAGACCAACTAAACTTTGAACATAAATATGAAAAGGTTTGTAAGTGCATTGTTTTTTTCGCTGATTGCTGTATTGTCTTATGCGCAAACTCAATCGGGTGAACTATCAGGAAAGATTACTGATGAGAAGGGTGAACCGTTATTTGGCGCTAATATAGCAGTAAAGAAAAATGGGGTATTAATGACCGGTGCAGCCACCGATTTTGATGGCTTTTACAGCATTAAGCCATTAGCTCCCGGAAATTATGATGTGGAAATTACCAGCCTGGGTTATGCAAAAACAGTAAAACAAGGTGTTGTAGTTAGTTCTGATAAGATTACTACTATCACCTTAAAGTTGAAAGATGACGCGTTACAATTAGGCATAGTAGATATAACTGAGTACCGTATTCCTTTAATTGATAAAGATGACGTTTCTACAAAACAAACTATTTCTGCGGAACAAATCAAAGCATTGCCTACACGTAACGTGCAATCAATAGCTTCTACCACTGCGGGTGTTTATCAGGGCGATGAGGGCGGAGGATTAAACATTAAAGGCGGCAGGGAAGATGCAACTGAATACTACATTGATGGTATTCGTGTCAGAGGTTCTTCAAATGTGCCTGCAAACTCAATAGAACAGTTAACAGTTATTACAGGTGGTGTGCCTGCAAGATATGGCGATGCAACCGGTGGTATCGTGAACATTACAACCCGCGGCCCTTCAAAAAATTATAGCGGAAGCCTTGAAGGTATCACCTCTCAGTTTATGGATCCTGTAGGTTATAATCTTTTAAACTTCAGTTTAACAGGGCCTTTATACACCAAGAACAAAGGTAAAGAAGGCGAAAAATCAGTTGTCGGCTTCTTCTTAGCAGGTGAATATTTAAGGCAACAAGATGACAGGCCGGCCGCTAAAGGTTTGTATGTGGTGAAAGAAGATGTATTAAAAGATTTGGAAGAGTTCCCGTTAATACCATCGCCAAATTCTGATGCGTTTTTGTTAAAGGCCGAAACCATAACATTAGATGATTTGGAGAAAATTAAAACCAAGAAAAATTCAGCTTCCCACAACGCAGCCGCTTCCGCTAAAATTGATTTTCAGTTGAGCGATAACGTGTCGGTTACTTTAGGCGGAAGTATGAACTATAACCGTTACCATGAATTTACACAGCGTTATTCTTTAATGAATTACAAAAACAATCCTTTGTATGAAGATTTGAGTTATCGTGTGTTTGGACGTTTCACACAGAAATTAGGCGGTAAAAAAGGCGCTGAAGAAAGTGGTGACGGAACACCTAAAAAGGCTTCTGTGATTCAGAATGCTTTCTATTCAGTTCAGTTTGATTACTCTAAAGACCAGTCTAAATTTAAAGACGATGATTTAGGTAATAATGTGTTTGCTTATGGACACACAGGTACCTTCGATGTGTTGTCAACCCGTCTTTTCGATTATCCGGATGCTCCGGATTCTACATCAGGAAAAAGAGGCTGGACTTTAACCGGTTTCTCTGATACGTTGGTAACATTTACACCAAGTACCGCTAACCCGGAAATGGCGAATTATACAAGGCACTATTATGAGCTGGCAGGCGATGACCGCTCTTATTACAGAAGCTTGGATGCCATAAGATTAGGTGGTGGGTATGTAAATGGAGAAAGGCCTCCTTTGGTACACAGTTTATGGTTCTCCACAGGTCGCCAACTCAATGGTTTTGGTGTTAACAGAGATAATGATCAATTCCGTTTATTCGTGAGCGGCTCGTTTGATATTGTAGGCAAGGGTAAAAGCGCTGATGCCAGAAATAAACATGCCATTGAATTAGGTATTGAATTTGAACAACGTGTGGACAGAGGTTATAATATAAGTCCAATTGGCATGTGGACGGCAATGCGCCAATTAGCCAACAGGCATATATTAGAGTTGGATAAGAGTAACCCTATTTTATGGATTGATGGAGTAGGATATGATTACAACGACCCTAATGCACCGGCCTTTGGTCAAAACGATACTATACTTTATAACAGGAAATATAATGGTGCCGACCAGTCTTATTTTGATAAACAATTGCGTCAAAAATTAGGATATGCAGTAGATGGCGGTGATTTCATTAACATAGATGGTCTTTCTCCTGAAACTTTTGATTTAAAAATGTTTTCCCCTGACGAGCTATTGAATCAGGGTAATCCGTTTGTAAATTACTTTGGCTATAACGCTTATGGTGAAAAATCTAACAGCAATGCTTCTTTCAATGACTTTTTTACAAAAAAAGATGCCAATGGCAATTATACCAGGGAAATAGGTGCTTTTCGTCCGGTTTATACAGCGGCATTTATTCAGGATAAGTTCATGTTTAAAGATGTATTATTCAATATTGGTTTGCGTATAGATCGTTTCGATGCCAACCAAAAAGTATTGAAAGACCCATATTTGTTGTATCAAACCTATACAGCCGGAGAAGTGCGTGCACAAGGCGATTTTGCTGTGCCTGCTTCCATTGGCGATAACTATTATGTATATGTAGATAATTTTGAAGCGCCAACCAAGCCTATTGGTTACAGAACCGGTGATATATGGTTTAATGAGGAAGGCGTTGAAATTATTGACCCGTCTGTTGTGGCAAGAAATTCTACTACAGGCAGAATTGCGCCATATCTCGTGAATAAAGGCGTGGATGATATTAAAAGTGAAAATTTCGACCCTAATACTTCATTTAAAGATTACGACCCGCAAATTGTTGTGATGCCTCGTTTGTCGTTCTCTTTTAACTTAACTGATAATGCTTCTTTCTTTGCTCACTATGATGTGTTGGCTCAGCGCCCTCAAAGCAGATTAAGAACATCACCGTTAGATTGGTATTTCTTTGAAAACAATATTGGCGGGTTTATCAATAATCCTGATTTGAAACCTGAGCGTACTATCGACTACCAATTAGGTTTCCGTCAAAAAGTAAGCAGCAATTCAGCGATAACTATTTCGGCTTTTTACAGAGACTTGAAAGACCAGGTGCAGGTTCGTTCTTATAATCAGGCTTATCCGAGCCCATACTTTAGTTTTGGTAACCGCGACTTTGGTAATGTTAAAGGTTTCTTAATTGATTATGACATGAGAAAAACAGCCTCAAGTAATTTCTCGATGAAAGCTAATTACACCTTACAGTTTGCCGATGGTACCGGCTCTGATAACGCTTCACAGGCAAATCTAATACAAGCAGGACAGCCTAACTTAAGAACAGTTGCGCCACTATCTTATGATTCAAGACATATCTTTACGGTAACGGGCGATTATAGCTACGGAAGCGGTAAAAAATACAATGGCCCTGTAAGTAAAAACGACAAACAGATTTTAGCCAATTCAGGTATTAATGTTATTATGAGAGCGCGTTCGGGTTCACCATATACCAAACAGGCTAATGCTACACCGGATGCTCAAACGGGCGTAACCAATCGTCCTATATTATCAGGTTCATTAAATGGTCAAAGAATGCCATTCAATTTCAGGTTTGATGTAAGAGTATTTAAAGATTTCCAATTAACAGGTAACAAAAAGAAAGAAGGAGTTGACGGGGAAGAAGGAAAGAAAAAAGCGCCACTATATCTGAATGTTTATGTGCTGGTTCAGAATATTTTAAATACAGCCAACGTATTAAGAGTATATCCATATACAGGCAATGCTGATGATGACGGGTATATTACATCTTCACTTGGTCAGCAAGACGTGAATAACAGAAAAGCCAATAGCGATCTTATTGCCCGTTCTTATGAAGATTTATATTTTATTTATGGGGCTGCAGGATTTAATCCTAACGGATTTGAGAATTTTAGTTTACCTCGCCAATTAAGGATAGGCGCATCATTTACTTTTTAATCTACTACCAATATGAAGAAGGTATTATTTTTAGCAGTATTACTGGCAAGCGCTACAACACTGCTTTTGGGCAAAGAAAATGTGAATGAATCGGGCAAGGTTCGTTCGGATATTTTAAAGAGATCAGCATCAAATTGTCAGCCTGCCACAGCGCAAACCGATTTGAATATCAACAATGTTAGGACAACATTGCTGAACGGGGGTGATTTATGGTGGAATTTATCTGATGCCCGTTATGAAGTGCCGAAAATTGACCCACCGGGTTCCGCACCTTCGGTACATGCTTTATTTGCAGGTGCAATATGGTTAGGAGGTATTGATGCGGGCGGGCAGTTGAAAATGGCCGCGCAAACCTATCGCCAAACGGGTAATGATTTTTGGCCCGGGCCTTTAGATGCAAATGCTAACGTAGATGCGCAAACATGTCAGGATTATGACAGGCATTGGGTTATTTTAGGGGCTGATATAGATAAAGCTATTGCCGCTTTTGATGAGGAAACCGGCAGAACTGCAATAGATGATATCCCGCAATCACTAAAAGATTATCCTGCCAAAGGCAATACCAATGCTAAAGGAGCAAGAAACGTTACTTTAAATATCGGTAATAATGATTTAGCGCCTTTTTATGACAGG
>CAYSGX010000042.1:0-3713 GCA_964430605.1 uncultured Chitinophagaceae bacterium | reverse complement strand
TAACGATAAGGGAAATATTCATTCTGAAACCGGAGGACAAGCTATTGGTGTTCAGGTAAATGCTATGGCATTTGCTTTCTCTACTTCAGATGAAGTAAATAATATGACTTTCTATACCTACGAAATTAAAAACCGTTCTTCTATAGAAATTGGTAATTTCTACATGGGGCAATGGGCTGATCCTGATTTAGGTTGTTTTACAAATGATTTTGTGGGTTGTGATGTTGGCAGAAGTTTGGGAATAGTTTATAACAGTACCACTACCGATCCTGATTGTGGTAGTCGCGGTTATGGTTCCAATCCACCTCTGATTGGAATAGATTATTTTGAGGGGCCTGTTGTAAATGGCCAGCAATTAGGGCTTTCCACTTTTACATATTACAACAATACCCAAAGCCCTGTTGACGGAAATCCCAGTACGGCTGTACATTTTTATAACTACATGAGAGGATTTTGGAAAGATGGCTTGCCATATAGCGATGATGGCACACAGGCGAGTTGTACATACAGGCAAGGTACTCCTGTTAAGTATGTTTATCCCGGTGATCCCACTTTAGGTTCGGTTGCTTTTGAAGAGAAATCAGAGTGCTCTTGTAATAACGTATCTAATGATAAAAGATTTGTTCAATCATCAGGGCCGTTTACTTTAGAGCCGGGATTCACCAGTACCATTACAGTGGGTGTGGTTTGGAACAGGCCTTTAAATGGCTCATCGTGCGGTTCGGGTGTTACTTTTGAGCAATCAATTGGTCAGGTTGATGACAAGGCTCAGGCATTATTTGATAACTGCTTTAAATTGGTAGATGGCCCTGATGCGCCAACAGTTGAGATTACCGAATTAGACAGAGAGATTATTATCAAATTAGTGAATGAATCGGGTAATAACGAGGATGAAGGTTATGATCAGGTAGATCCGGTGGCAAGATCTTTAGCTGAAACAGATCCAACGATTACCGATACAACTTACACTTTTGAAGGATACATCTTGTATCAATTAAGAAACGGTCAAGTTTCTGCAAACGATTTAGCAGATATTACCAAAGCAAGAGTGATTGCCCAGGTAGATAAGAAAAATGGGGTTAAAAAAATTATTAATTACAAATTTGATCCTTTCTACAATACAGATATACCGGGCGATTTTGTTGATGGAGCGGATAATGGAATAAGAACTACTTTCAGAATTAGGGAAGATTTATTTGCTACTGCAAATTCAGATTTAGTAAACCACAAAACTTATTATTTCGCGGCTATAGCTTATGCCTATAATAATTATGCGGAATATGACCCACAAAACCCTACAGCCGGAGGGCAAAAAAATCCTTTGTTGAAAGGTAGAAGAAACTATGCGGTGTATTCAGCAATACCTCATAAGCCTACTGCTTCTTTAGGAGGCACAGCATTAAACGCTGAATATGGAGATGGTGTTGAGTTGACACGTTTAGATGGAAAAGGGAATAGCTTCTTCAATCTGGAATTGTCAGAAGAAACAGTACAGGAGATTCTTAATGCGGGAACAGGACTTTTTGCACCTATTAAATATGCTGCCAGACGCGGGCCTATTGATGTGAAAGTAGTTGACCCTATGGAATTAAAGAGTGTTGATTTTGAAATCGAATTTATTGATACTACCCAAAATCTAAATCAGGCATGGGCTTTAGACGATTCTGTAAAATGGGTATTAAAAGCTGATGGCAGTATTGTATATTTTGGGTCTGATATTAGTAATACAAGAGAACACTATATACCCGGATACGGTATCAGTATTAATTTTGGCCAGTCTCAAAATACAGGTAATGGGGCGGAAAGAGCTCGTCAAAATTTCGCTACTCCACAATTAGACAAGTTTGGTTTTATTGATGCTTCAATAGAATATGAAGATGCTGAAAAACAGTGGTTGTCGGGCGTTCAGGATGCCGGTCAGTTTTCTCCTACCAATTGGATACGTTCCGGACGTTATAAGGATAATCCTGATGCAAGTTCTGATAGAATCAACGATGACTATTTTTTTGGTGTGGATAACGATACTGCGTATGACCCTAATGAACACTTTGAATCAATATTAGGAGGCATATTTGCGCCATATTGTTTGGCTTCAAATTATCAAAGAAAAGGGTTAGCGGCACCTTACAATACTTATCCTTTCTCCGAAGGGCCGGGCTTCCCATGGAGATTCAGAGGAAACAATGCTAACCCGATACCTGCATATACGATTCCTTCTTATACTTTAGATAGTTTGCAGAGTATAGATTTAGTATTTACTCCCGATAAGAGCAAATGGACTAAATGTGTGGTGGTAGAGCTTTCTGAAGACAGGGCACAAGCCGAAGGCGGTGCGTTGAAAGGTCAGTTAAGGCAAGGCACTTCGTTAGACAGAGAGGGTAATCAGATTTTAGGTGATGTGGGAATGTCTTACTTCCCGGGATATGCAATCAATGTATCTACCGGTGAGCGTTTAAATATCATGTTTGGAGAATCATCATGGTTGGTAGGTGAAAATGGCAGGGATATGGTTTGGAATCCAACCGATGTAATTGAGACACCGCTTAACCAGTATTTCTTCGGAGGCAAACACTTCGTTTATGTTATGAATACCAAATATGATGAAGGCGAATACAACAAAAACGTAATGGAGTCTTTATTCAACAAGTACAGATGTATCCCTCCGGGAACGGTTATGGATATTGACGATTGCCCTGCAAACCGCATTAGAGAAACAACGCTGAATGATTCTATCTACAAAAAAATCATGTGGGTGGGTGCATTCACCATGGCTCCGGGTTATGTAGCTAAAACTATGGCAGAAGGCATTGTGCCTAATGAAGCTAAAGTGAGAGTTCGCGTAAATAATTCTTATGCTCAATTTACTGCCGATGGCTCAAATAATGGTATTAATAAATATGCTTTCACTACCAAAGGGTTAGCGCCCGATACCAATCAAACTAAATTGGCTGAAAATTTCTGCGACCAAATACGTGTAGTACCTAACCCTTACTACGCTTATTCAGGCTATGAAATTACGCAGTTGGATACTCGCGTGAAGATTACCAATTTGCCACCTGCCTGTCAAATTTCAATCTACACTATTGATGGGGTATTGATTAAACAATACAACCGTGCGGTTTCTTCTAATACACAGCCCGGCTTGGCTACCAATAGAAGAGATCAAATTAATATTGATAATTCACTCGATTGGGATTTGAAAAACAGCAAAGGTATTCCTATATCAAGCGGGGTTTATTTAATTCATGTAAAAGCCGATGGCCTTTGCGAAAAAGTGGTAAGATGGTTTGGAGCGTTGCGCCCAACCGATTTAGATACTTTCTAAAATAATTGAACTGAAAACAATTTTTGAAACATAGATTGTAAAATAATGAACGTGAAAAAAATTCTGGCAGTAATAGTTACGGTAGTAATAACAAATAACTACATACAAGCAGGTAACCCCGATCGTGCGGGTGAGGCCGGTGCTTATGAATTACTGGTAAACCCCTGGGGGAGAAGCAACGGGTTTAATGCTATGAATTCTGCCCGTGTAGAAGGGTTGGAATCTATGAATTTAAACGTGGCAGGTTTGTCTTTTGCTAAAAAAACCGAAATAGGTTTTTCAAGAGTTCAGTTATTGCAGGGAAGTGGTGTAAGTTTTAATTCTTTAGGGCTTGCGCAAGGTTTCGGAAAGCATAAAGAAAATGTTGTGGGTGTTTCTTTTACTTCGG
>CAYSGX010000041.1:0-13325 GCA_964430605.1 uncultured Chitinophagaceae bacterium | reverse complement strand
AACAGCAATCAGCAAGCCGTTATTGGTCTTAAACCCATTGGTGGTGGGGGAGGCGGTGGTGGCGGCACTACCATTAACCAAGACGGCATTCAGCTTTATTCCAATATTTTTGTAAACGCAAATCCCATTCAATCGGGTAATCAGTTAACCGTAACTGTAGATATTGCTAACGCAGGAACAACCGCTTTTACAGGAGATTTTGCCGCGGCTTTATTTAACAGCGAGGGCGTGTTTGTAGATTTTATTCAGGAATATACTAACGAAACGGTGTTTCCGGGCTACTACATCACTGTTCCTTTTACAAAAAATCAACTTAGTGCTATACCCGGACAATATGTTATCGGCATTTTCTACAAAAACGGAAACAACAATTATTCTTTAATTAATCCTACCCAATATGCAAATCCTGTTGGCATTACAGTAACAGGAACTTTTAGCAATATTCAAATGGGCGGAAATACGGCTTTTACGCCTTCTACTTTAATTCAGGGACAATCTTTCAGTATTGATACCAAAATAGGCAATGCAGGCGGTAGCAATTTTTCAGGGTATCTGAGCGCTGATTTATTTACGATTGAAGGAGATTATGTTGGTGTAATTCAGGAATTCGGAGGTGCAAATCTTAACGCTCAAACCCTTTATGATGTTCAGTTTTCATCTAACGGATTAAATGTTTCGCCCGGTACTTACTATGTTGCATTTTTCAGTTCACCGGATAATAATAACTGGACATTGGTATATGGAGATAACTTTCCTAACCCTGTAACCGTAACTATTACCGAACAGCCGCTTGCCCCCGATATGTATGAAAATAACAATACCGAAAATGCTGCCTATCCCTTAAATGTCAATTTTTCGGGAAATACTGCGAATATTAATACACAAGGCTCGAATATACACGTTGGCAACGACTATGATTATTATAAAATAAACCTGCCGTCAGGAAGCAGCTACAATATTACCGCACGGGTACACGACAGCTATAACAGTGGCAACGGACAGAATTATACCAACGATGTGCAATTCAGCTATAAAGTAAACGGAGGTGCTTCAAGCGATTCTTACGATGATGTTATGCCGGGGCAAATTAATGTTTCTGACGGGGGAACAGTGATATTTTTTGTTGCGCCATACTACACAGGAACAACAGGAACATATCTTTTAGACCTGCATATCAGTCGCGGAACAACCGGCATTGCAGGAAAGGATATGTTACCGTTAACTGTTTTCCCGAATCCTGCAAAAAATGAATTGTTTATTGATGCCGGAAATTTACCTGACAGCAGCTATGAGTTAGATATTTTCAGCATATTGGGAGCTTCTGTTAAAAACGAAAAAGGATTTCTTCATTCATCGGAAATATTGAAAACAGATGTATCTTTTTTACCTGCAGGAATTTATTCTGTTCAGATAAAAACCAAAAACATTACTGCCGTTTCCAAACTGATAATAGAATAGTTTACACTGTGTGCCGTATTTCTTTCAAAAAAAGAAATACGGCACTATAAATTTTCGACTGAATGAAGATGTACGCCTGTTTAAAGAAATTCTATCTATTGTGCTGTTGCTTGTTTGTGTTGCTGTATTTGTCTTGCAAAACAAGTAGTCATGTTAATCAGCATATAAGCTATGCCAAATTGCAGACTATTGTTTACAAAACCAAAGCAGATTACAGCCCCTATGTTTCGGTAACCCTTAATGCCGACAAAACAGAAATAGTTGCCTATCCTGCTCCGAAAGATGTTTTTTATAACGGAAAATTAGCAGTTCCCACAGCTTTAAAAAAAGGATACTGGTTAGATAACAGAGGTGTTACTCCTAACAGCGTGTTCATAAAAATTACGATGGAAGACTATGCTAAACTGCAAACGCCCCCCACGCTTAAAGAAATGAGCAATTTAATAATAGACAAAGAACCTTTTATTGAAATTTATAACTTGGGAAACCGTGACAGATTTAATGACGAAGTAAAAGAAATTAATAAGATAATTTCAAAAGGGGAATTAAAGAAATATACAAAAGAATAATTTTGAGAATTAATTTAATTGAGAAAAGAAGCGTGGTAAATTATGACCGTTATGAAAGCCTATTCTCTTTAGCCCTTCTTACCATGCTTATGGTAAAGCCTGCTACCATTATAAAACAGCCCAACCACAATACATTAATGTAAGGGAAAGTAATGGCTTTCAGAATAATGAAATCGCTGTCGAAATCTTTTTCGCTAATACCCAATACAATTTTTTGCTCTTCGGGTAGTATTCTTTCAATTCTGAAAGTAGCCCCAATTTCAGCAATCGAATCAGCAACCATCACGGGCACATTGCCTTTAATTACATATACAGGCCGGGCATTGTAAACAGCGCCTTCTAAAGTTTGTGCCCTTAGTTGTGCGCCCACTGAAATATCGTTTTCGCTCAATTCCAGGTTAGGCACAGCTACCTGCGGAATCATTTTCTCTAAAATCACAAAAGATTTAGCTGTATAAAAAGTATCGCCAACTGCTACAGTATCTAATTCAAACACACCCACATCGGCAGCCATTTTTTCTTTGTCGGGAACAGAAGTTACGTGAGTGTATATATCTTTAGTTAAATAGTGACGTGTATCAGGACTGCTAATTAAACCCATATTAGGATTTATCTGCGCATTCGGATATAATATGAAAGCCTCTTTGGTTTTTCCGTTTTCATCTATCTTTTTATAAGAAACTTTATAGTAATTATTGGGTGGCGCAACAGAATCGCCAATATAAGTAACGTCATAGCCCGCCATTTCCACGGGCTGGTTTCTGCGTAATAAAATATTTTCCAGTTTACTTTTATCATCAAACGATTCGCCAAAATCTATTCCCGATTTATTTAATGAAATTACTTCCTGATTATGCTGGGAAATCAATGCACCCAGCATGAGCAAAGCAAAGCCTGTATGCGAAACCGAGCCACCCGAAACTTTCAGTTTACCTTTTAATACCGTAATTAGATACTGTGTGTTGGCAATAACGGCAAATACTGTCGCGAAAAGCATAAGCGCATAATGTGGCGTTAAAATTTCTAAATAATAAGCGATTGGAATTGATAGCAGCAACGCCAAAATAAATGATACCGCTATTGACTTAAAGAAGCCGCTCCAGTTATTTTGCTTGTAACGCAAAAACTGCACATAAGCTGAACCAATGCCAATGAGTATCGCAATCCAAACCTGAATGCTGTTATAATGCTGAATAACATCTACAGGAGGTGCCAGGTCTTTATCGAAAATGTTGCCCAACAAAGGTAACTGCCTTAGCAACGGAAAAAATTTATTCCAAACAGGTATAGAAGTGGTGAATGTTATTTGTATGGCTGAAATGGTGAAAATTAAAGACCCGATAAACATCCAGAATTCGCGCGAACTGAAATCTTCTTCTTTTACAGGGTTAGGTATTTTATTCCAGTACTTCACCAGGAAAAATGCTGATAGCAACACAAAGAAAGCCATGAAGAAAATCAACTGGCCACTCATGCCTAAATCGGTAAATGAATGTACGGAAGTATCGCCCAAAATGCCGCTTCTGGTTAGGAAAGTGGAATAAAGTATTAATACAAATGTGGCAATGAAAAATATAAAAGTTGCTCTTAGTGCATGTCCGGTACTTTTAAAAATCACTAAAGTGTGCAAGCCCGCGATTAAAGTAATCCACGGCACTAAAGAGGCATTTTCTACGGGGTCCCAAGCCCAGAAGCCACCAAAGCTTAATGCTTCATAAGCCCATGCGCCACCCATCAAAATTCCCGTGCCTAACATCGCTGCCGAAAAAAGTGTCCATGGCAATACAGGTTTTACCCAGCCTGAATAATCTTTTTTCCAAAGTGAAGCAATGGCATAAGCAAAAGGCACTAAAGTAGAGGCGAAGCCAAGAAACAGGGTAGGAGGGTGTATTACCATCCAGTAGTTTTGTAATAAAGGATTCAGTCCGTTGCCATCTTTGATGAAACTTAGATAATCGGCCCGTGCAAAAATGGGTGCATCCATTACTTCTCTCAACAAGTTGAAAGGGTTGCTGCCTATTTTGGTTTCGCCAAAAGCAAAGCCTAATAACATTGAACCTAAAAATACCTGAGTAACGGCTACTACTGCCATTACCGGAGCTTCCCAGTTTTTGGCTCGCCATACCAATACCCAACCCAATATAGCGTGCCAAAACATCCATAATAAAAAGCTGCCTTCCTGCCCTTCCCAAAAACAACTTAATAAATATTTGGCGGGCAACGATTGCGAAGAGTGTTGCCAGGCATAATGGTATTCAAATAAGTGCTGCTGAATAATGTAAAACAATGCCCCTATAATGGCAAACACACCTGCCGTGTGAAATCCAAAAGCGATGCGGCCATAATGTTTCCATGATTGCGCGGTAATTTCATCTTTACTGTTGGTAGCAATAAAATATGCGATGGTAGCGGTTAGCGCGGCAACGAAAGCGGTTAATACTCCAATTTTACCTATTATTCCGGGCAGTAAATGCTCGCCCACATATTGTACATCCATTAGCTTTCTTTAGCAGTAAATTCCTGAACCTCTAATTCGTCTTCAATGTATTTAGAAGGGCATTTCATTAATATTTTGCTTGCCACAAAATCTTCACCTTTCATTTTTCCTGTTAAAACAATTTGCTCGCTGCGTTCAAAGTCCTGAGGTTTAGTGCCTTTAAATATTACTTTACGCTCTTCTCCATCCTGATCTTTCAGAAAAAAAGAAAAATAGTTTGGGTCTTTCAGGGGGTCGTAATACATTTCGCCATCTTTTACCAGCTCGCCCACAATGTGAAATTCTTTTTTAGGATTTTCTATAGCTGAAGTAAAGGTTTCATAACGGCTGTAGTCGCCTGTCATGCTTACAATTACGCCAATAGAAATGGCAATAAAAACTAAGGCTACAATATGCGTTCTTTTCATGCTTTTTGATTGCTGCAATTACAATGCGAATTTACGCCAAAAAGTTTTGTTACATTGATAAATAGCTTGTTGAACAGCTAACTTGTAGCGTTTCTGATGCTTTTAATTATGCGCTCTATTTCTTTGGGGTTGACGCGCTCGGCTTTTTTGAAGTATGGTTCAGCCTTTTTGAAAAGCATATTCCGTTCAGCAATAATTTGCTTAAATTCTTCACTATTCCTGTCTAATGTATTTAGCCTTTTATTTTTATCCATTGCTAAATTATAGTACATCACTGCTAAGTTATATGCGGCAGCCACATAAGAAGTGTCTATCGATAATGTCTTTTTGTAATAATTTTCAGCATCTAAAGTGAAATTGATATTATCGTACAGGCTGGCTAAAAGAAAATTCAAATCGGCATTATTTTTTTGCTTCAGTACTTTTTGTTTCAGCTCATTTATTATTTCACCTTGTTTTTCAGTTATAATATAGAAGTTTACCCAATCGGTGAGCAATACTTTGTCGTAAGGGAAAATTTTTAAACCGGCTTCTATGGTTTTTATGGCATTATTGTATTGTTCTTTGCTTTTGTATAAATAGGCAAGGTTGGTATAAAGTGTCGGGTTGCGATATTTTATGCTTATCAGCTTTAAATAATTTTGTTTGGCATCTTCGCTATTACCTGTTTTCTCAAGTACTAACGCTTGATTAAAAAGGGTAGTGGTATCGAAATCTATTTTCTTATTTACCAGATTTATTAGCGTGGTGGCTTCTAAAGACTTTTCATAAAAGAGATAAGCCCTCTCATAGTCCTGTTGTTTGAAATATTTATTTCCTGCCTGCGATAAATCTTGTTGGCAGCGGTTGAGCTTTCCCATGTAAGTGCCACTTACTTTGCCGGTTTTTCTGGCAAGCGAAACTGATTTATGATAACAATTGCAAGATTCAATAAAAGCATTATCGGCAGGTAAAATTTTTTGCTCTTTATCTTTTGTTATTGCCCAATATACTTCGCCTTTTAAATACCATGAATAGGCATCATTTTTTAATTTTTGGACTTGTTTATCAGCGATGCGCCTGGCATTTACCAAATCATATCGCTGTAAATAATAGTTAATGGAATCGTTACCGGCTGAAACAAACTTCAGGCTACAAATGCTGATAAACAATAAGGCGAAACAGGTCTTTTTCATTTTAAAACGATACTGTAAAAGTAATCAATACTATTACAGATATGCTTTCAATATAAAACCAAATTAATTTGGACTAAAAATAAATCAGGATGGTTTTAGTTCGTTATCATTTTCCTGTCTATTCTTAACGACAGGTTTTTGATGGCTTCGTTGTTTGGTTCAACCAACAGGGCGTTATCGGCATATTTCTTCGCCATTTGATATTGTGTTTTTGCAAGCGATATCATTTTTTTAAAGTTTTCAGCATCTGATAATGGCAGACCTTGCGCTTCATCGCTTAATGTTTCGCCTTTTTCAAAATATAAAAAAGCCAGGCCGTGCAATGCATCTGTATTTCCGGGATTATCTATTATGCATAATCTGTAAGCTGAAATGGCGCTATCTGATTCTTCGATGTTTTCATATAGTTGACCAATGTTGCAATAGTAATGTGTTTCGCTGGTTGCGGCAATAATTTCTTTTATGGTATTAATGGCATCAATTGTTTTGTTATCATCTAATTGTAAATTAGATTTCATGAGCAGCAACATTTTGTTTCCTTTATTTTTTTGTAACCCTGCATCTATTGTTTTTAGCGCTTCGGCAACATTGCCTTTATTTAGTTTTATAGAACTTATGAGGCTGTATATTGGCGCTTGATGGTGGTTTGCCGCTAAAAGTTTCTCGGCAGTAATTAATGCTGCATCATATTTTTTCTGGTCTAAATAAATATGCATTATGTTGAGCAACGGGGCGGTGTCTTTAGGCAATGTTTTATGGGCTGTTTCAAAGAAATAAAGCGCGTTATTCAAGTCGCCTTTTTGGTAAGCTAAATAACCGCTATTCATGTATTTGTAATAGTAGTTTTTTATGTCTAACGAATCTGTTTTTTGTGCTTCAGCAAAATAAAAACTAAACAGCAAAAGTATGGCGACAATTAATTTCATGTGCTGAAACTGATAATGTGTTTAATGTTTAAAACGATTGTTGCGAGATACTGCTACAGCCTGTAACGCAAGTCCCTTCTGTATTAATTATATAGTTTACGCCATCTTTTTGAACCGTAGCCATGCCATTTTTGAATGTTTCGGCTTTAATAAATTGAGGCTTTATAATCCAGTTCCCCACAGTATCTATATATCCCCATAAGTTTTTTGATTTCACAGCCGCTAAATGTTCCGAAAATTCAAAAACATCTTCAAAAACAGGTTCAATAATTATTGCCTCTTTGCTCATGTATCCATACATGCCTGCTTCATTTCTAAAAGGCGTCAGGATTCTTTTTTTGTATGTATATTTTTGAGGCTTGCTTGTAGTGGTGTCTGATGAAGAAGTATTATCTGCTTCGGAAATAATTCCTTCAGGAATAGTATCATTTTCATTTAATACTAATGCGGAATTAATACGCTCTTTCGGTTTCTTTTTTTCTAAAGCAGGTTGTGTTTTTTCTGCTACTACTTTTGTGCTTGGTGTAGTATATTTTTTCTGAAATAATAATGTAATTACTGCGGAAGTAAACAGGAGGAATATTATTACCACGAAAACCGGTTTGCGGTTTCTTTTCTTTTCTTTTACAGGCTGAATATTTTCGGCAACAAGGGGTACTTCAACTACTGAATTAATTTTTAAAATACTTGTTTCTTGCTCACTTACTATAACAGGCCGGTTGTTGCTAAATGCTTGAATTATTTCATGCACTGACGGGCGTTCTTCAGGTATTATTGCCATGCAGGCAATTAATTGCTTGCTGAAATTTTCTGAAAAAGTATTAGGCAATTTAGGCGCTACCGCACCTTTTAGTAAAGCTAATCCGCCTAAGCCTTGCCAGGGCAATATGCCTGAGCAGGCATAATATACTACTACCGCAACCGAAAACAAATCACTTTCGGCTACATATTCAGGTTGTTCGCCAAACAATTCGGGCGCGCTGTAAGGAAGCAATTCCTGCTGTTGCCCAAAGGTAATTTCGTTTTGCCTTTTAAACTGTCCAATTACATATTGACTTTTGATTAAGAAAATATTTGAAGGCTGAATATTTCTGTGTAAAACACCTTCGGTATGCAGCGCATACACCCCTTCTAATAAAGCCAGAAAAAGATTTGTAGCTGCTTCTTCATTCAAAAACTGTTCAGCCTGAATGTTTTGTTTCAAAGAATTTCCATCGGGAAAAGGATATACCAAATAAGAAATGCTTTCCCATTCATCGAAATGCAAAGGCATTAACAAGCGATGATGCCTTATTTGGGTAAGCAGTAAATATTCTTTCAGTAACAGGCCATTCAGAACGGTGTTGCCCGCTTCATTTGCAAAGCGAAGTGTAATGCTGCTCTTGGTTTTAATGTCTTCCGCTTTCCACGTTTCAATACTATCTGACACACTGCTTCTGTTCAATAATTTATAGCGGCTGGCAAATATATCCTGGGCGGTAAACGGCATGAAGTGTATTTCACATCTAAGTTACAGTTCGTGGCATTTTATATAAGGAATCATAGACGCTAAATGCTCACAGAATTTTATGTGTTGTCTATAATTTTATACCAATGTTGATTCAAAGAGCTAAATGTTTGCTATTAACGCTTAGCTTTTCCCATCGGTTAATTTACAGCCGGGAATTTCTAGAATCAACTTTTCGCCATAGGCAGTAGAGGGTGTCTGATAACCCGTTTTGAAATTATTCTTCAGCACTTTTTGAGCAATATTTACCGAAGTAAGCGCAGTTAACTTATATCCTTCGGGTGTTTTTAAAACAGCGGTTTTTACATTGCCCGCATTATCTTCTACCTTGCCCCAAAAGTAGCTCATGCCTTCTTCCCGTTGTTTTTCATCAGGGCCGGGTTTACGCTTATCAATTTGTTTCTGCAAAAAGTTTTTTACCCATCTTAATCTGAAAAACCAACCCAGGTAATTAGAGCGTTTCATTTGAGAGAGCAGGGCAGGAGTAATACCCATATATACTTCTATATTCGGAATACCGGTGCTGATATAAGCTGTAGATAAATCTCCCCACGGAATAGTTACTGCCAGAATTTTAAAGTCGCCAAAATCTACATTCATGGTTTGGTAAGCAGTAGGCACAGTAGTGAGTTTATGATCTACACGCACTATTCCGCCATAGCCCAATCCTTCTACCATTGTTTTAGCCGTGCCTCTTGAAAAGCCACTTTTCAAACCCGCGAATGCCAGTTTTAAATCAATGGCAGTGGGCAAAACATTTTTAAGATGCGAGGCGAGACAATCAGATGGCACTACATCGAAGCCTGTGCCCGGCATTACCATAATACCACTTTGTTTGGCTTCATCGCTTCTCGATGCGCAAAGTTCAAAAACCTGGTATTCGCCTGTAATATCTAAATAATGTGTTTGTGTATTTAAGCAAGCCTGAAGCATAGGTTTAGCAGTATGAATAAAAGGCCCTGCGGCATGTAATACCACTTTTATATCGCTTAGTGCAACTTCCAGTTTTTCAGTTTCTTCTAAAGAAAATATGCGGTATTCTAAATTGTATTCCTGTGCCAAAGCAGCAATTTTAGTTTCGCTTCTTCCTGCTAATATGGGCTTAATATTATTTTTTAACGATTCCTCAATTATCAGTTTTCCGGTGTAACCATTGGCACCATACAACAGCATTTTATCTTTCATAGTTGTTTCTATTATACAATGAATATCGTGAAGATGTGGCATAGTGGCAAATTATGCTATTTCATTATGAAGCCTATGCCTGCCTTATTCTTGTTTCACCACCTTGCAATAAACAAATTTTCATTTATGTTTGAAGCCGGATATATACACTACCATGATTTTTACCGTAACTGTTTCAACCATTTATAATCGTCAATTAAAAACAATATTGTGGCAATAATGAAGTAAACACTAGCAAAGCAAGGGTATGTAAATGTTAGATAGAATTACGATACGGCTTCGGAGGAAATAATTTTATAAAATATCTTCAGGAATAAATCTGGGGGCAATACCCGAATGCGAAGCATCGTAAATTGCTTGGCCGCCTTTTATAATAATAAGTTGTGGAGACTCATGCGCAATGCCGGTTATTTCAGCAATTTTATTTGAAACATCTCTATGCTGAATTAAATCTAAATAATAGACAGGCAGTTGCTCGTCAGAAAAAGGCCACTGTCTTTCCATACGGTCTTTCGCTGTACTGCTGATAGAGCAACGGGTACTGTGTTTAAATAAAGCTACGGGGTGTGTTGCCGATTCATCAATGGCAACCTGCAATGCTTCTAAAGATTCCAGTTTGCGCCAATGCATGGTGTTTATTAACAGCCTTTTTCTACAGTTTCAACAGGGGCTTTGGTAATCATGCCGGGACAGCCATCTCTGTGACAAGAAGTAAGGGTTGACAATACAAAGAAGCCTAAAACGGCTACAAAAACATTCTTTCTGTTAACAAGTTTTTTCCAATTCATTGCGGTGAATTTTACGGTTTAAAAATTTTTTGCGAATATAGCCTAAAACCACAACTTCCCTATGAAAGTTCATTTTATTGCTATGGGTGGCGCTGTTATGCACAACCTCGCCCTCTCTTTACGCAAAAACAACTATAATGTTTCAGGTTCTGATGACGAAATTTTTGAACCCGCCTATACAAACTTAAAAAACGCCAATTTATTGCCCGAAAAGATGGGTTGGTTCCCCGAAAGAATTTCAGCCGATATCGATGCGGTAATATTAGGTATGCACGCTCGTGCCGATAACCCCGAACTTTTAAAGGCAAAAGAGCTTGGATTGAAAATTTATTCTTTTCCGGCTTATGTATATGAGCAAACCAAAAACAAGCAACGTGTGGTTATTGGTGGCAGCCATGGTAAAACATCTGTTACCTCCATGATTATGCATGTGCTTAACGATATTCAAAAATCTTTTGATTATTTGGTAGGCTCAAAAATAGATGGCTTTGAATTAATGGTGAGTTTTGCCGACCAGTCGCCTGTAGCCGTTATTGAAGGCGATGAGTATTTATCTTCGGCTTTAGAGCCTTTTCCTAAGTTTCATGTATATAAGCCTCATGTGGCAGTACTAACCGGCATTGCCTGGGATCATATTAATGTCTTTCCAACATTTGAGCATTATGTTCAGCAATTTGAGATTTTCATTAATACCATTGAGCCAAATGGCACACTGATTTATTGTGAAGAAGATGAGCATCTGAAAAAACTTGCTGCCAATGCCCGAAAAGATATTCAACTGGTGCCATACGCTGCTGTGCCTTATAAAATTGAAAACGAAAAAACGGTGCTGTTACATAATGGTAATGAGTATCCGCTTTTAATTTTTGGCAAGCATAATATGATGAACCTGAATGCGGCATGGCAGGTGTGTAAAGCCATTGGTGTGGAAGACGATTTTTTTCTGAAATCTATCGGGCAATTTAAAGGCGCGGCTAAGCGGTTAGAATTAGTTGCCGAAAATGATACCACCGTTATTTACAAAGACTTTGCGCATTCGCCTTCAAAGCTGAAAGCCACCGTAGATGCGGTAAAAGAAATGTATCCTAAAAGAAAAGTTATTGCCTGTATGGAGTTACACACGTTCAGCAGTTTGAATAAAAAATTTCTTTCAGAATATAAAGGCAGCATGGAAAAAGCTGATATACCTGTAGTGTTTTACAACACCCACACTATTGAAATGAAAAAACTTGAAAACATCAGTGTGGAAGAAGTGAAAGCTGCTTTTGATGATGAACGGCTGCTCATTGTTAATGATAAAAATGTGCTTATTGATTTTTTATACAATCAGGATTATAACAATGCTGTTTTACTGATGATGAGCTCGGGTAATTTTGAAGGGCTTGAATGGAAGGCATTAGAGAAGAATATTTTAGAATAATTGATTTTATATTATACTGAAAGTAGTTGAGATTCCGAAGGAAACGAAACGTACTATCAGTTAATACCGAATGTTCTGAACTTGATTTTTCCAAAACCTGAGTTGTTTCGGTATAGTTGAAACGGGTGCTCAATCCAATAGGTATTTTCATCGATTTCCGGTTTGGTTTTAATCAATAAGATGGTATATTTGGCAGTATCTAACACATGTTAGTAACCTGTTTCTTTTTAAAACCATCAATTTTCATATTCTCGCAAGTATATCTGTTTTTACAAAACCACCTAACATGAAAAAAACACTGCTGTATTCATTGGCAATATTATTTGCCTATTTCAACACATCGGCTCAATGTCCCGAATTACAACCTGAAACATTGAGTGTATTACCTAATAATTGTAACCAGGCAATTGTATTATCGCCCTACATTCAAAACTGTAGAAATGTGTGTTTTAGCAGTGTGGGAGCTACCACAAGTACAGGTGTTTCAGATTTAAGTTGTTTTGGCGGTACTAATACCAACGATGTGTGGCTCACGCAACCCAATCCTTACAATGTAGTACCCAACTACGATGGCTCTCTGGTATTCCGCTGGATAGACTGGCCTAATAAATCTAATGGCGTTCCTAACCCTAATATTTCTATTCATGCTGAAATAGCGGGAAGCGCGGCCGGTGGCGTAGTTAATATTAATATTGACTGTACTTCCCCGGCACCTACACAAAGCAACAACTTCGCGCAGGAAAACGCTATTTGTTTAGATAATGCCACTATGATTGGTAATCAGTTTTATGGCTTGGCAGGAACCATACCTACAGTGTCTCAAATTATTCCGCCTTCAGGAGTAAGTATAAGTAATATTCAATATTATTTACAGGTTGTTCCTGCCGATGGAACAAGAGGTAATTATTGTTTCGATGTTTCTACCTATCAGCAAGGTTTTTTGTGTGGCGATACCAGAAGTATTCCATTAACAGGCAGTGGCAGCACTGTAACGGGTAGTGCAAGCGGTTGCTTGTGCAGTTCGGCTTTAGACGGCACTATTTTCGCCAGTTCGGCCAATAATTTACCGGTGCCTTGCGGTGTAGAATCGCCATCGGCTGCCTGGTATGCCATTACTTTGCCTTATTCATGCAATCAGGTTTCTATTGATATGACGAGTTGGGGAGGCACAGGCAGTTATAATATTGCGCTGTTGAGTGGTGTTAGTTGCCCGGGCACTTCTTCAGTAAACCCGTTTACCAATCAGCCGGTATTTATACCCGGACAAGCTTTGGCACCGGGCGCAGTAGTAGAAGCCAGCGCTTGTAATCAAACATTGAATGTGTGCCGTTCATTGGCAGCAGGTACTTACTATGTATATATTTCGGGCGCTACCGAAAGGCCTACTTATAAT